>JBQCCT010000150.1:0-3682 GCA_051961955.1 Solirubrobacterales bacterium | reverse complement strand
TGGCGACGGCGACGGCACGTTGAGCGAGGATTACTTGCGGACGCCGATCAGCTCGACTCCTCCCGCCGGGTGCGCTCTACGCGGCGCCCTAAGTGGTGTAGGCCCCCCACGTGGCGGCCGGCGACGCGGAGCAGGGTGCTGAACCTGGCGTCGGTGGTGCCGCGCTCGAGCTCGCCGATGCGGTTGAACTCGGTTCCGACCCGCTCGGCCAGGCCCTCCTGGGTGAGGCCGGCCTCGTGGCGCAGTTCTTCCAGGGCCTGTCCGAGGGCGGCGTGGGCGGGCGAGCGGGGTTTGGCTCTACGGCGGGGAGGCATGCGCCAGGCAGCCTTTCCGCCAGCAAGCCACTTTGTTAGACGTTATTACGTCTAATGCGCCAAATCGGAGGTTGGGCCGCCACGGAGGAACCGACGCTTGAATCCGATCAGACTGGGAAAATGGTTCCTCGTGAGTTGCCAGGGATCGGTGAGAAGCTGAGCGCGAAGGAGACGCTGCCCGCGGAGCCGGCATCGGTGACTGCGCTGCGTCATCGCGCTGCGGCGTTCGCCAAGGAGCACGGAGCGGGGCCGGAAGTGGTGGCGGACGTGGCGCTCGCGGTTTCCGAGGCGGTGACCAATGCGGTCAAGTACGCCTACGAAGCGGAGGCCGCAGGCACCGTGGAGCTCTCGGCGAGCGTCCGCAAGCCCTGGCTGGAGATCTGCATCCGCGACAGCGGCACCGGTTTCGGTCGAGGCTCAGCCGACGGCCTCGGCCTCGGCCTCTCGATCATCGCCCGCCTCTGCACTGACATGAAGATCGTCCAGGAGGGCGACGGCACCGAGGTACGAATGCGCTTCCCGCTGGCTTAACGCGCCGGCCTAGCGGTCCTTTGGATCGGGCATCTTGAAGCAGCCCTGGGAGCTGGAGGCATGAATGCCCGGCTTGCCGGACTTGAGCAGGCGCTCGGCACTGCGGCTCTCGATCTCGAGGATCTCGAGGCGGGCCCGTTCATGCGTCTCGAGCGCTTCCTCCAGGCCCTCCTCGTCGAGGACCAGGGGGGTGCGGGTGAGGTGGAAGTCTTTATCCCCGCCGACCAGCTGCGCTCGAGCGGAGGCGACGAAGTCGTCGAGGATCTTCTGCATGAATTCGCAGACGAGGTCCTCGGCCATGACCGGATCGAGCTCATCCCACTCTTCGGTGTCGATCAGGTGACGCTCGGTGGCGCGGTAGAAATGCTCGAGTGCGCCGCGAACCGGTCGCGTGCTGACCAGCTCTGCGCATTCGAACTCGACCAGCTGTTTGGTGTGGTAGCTGACGTTCGATAGGTCTTCGTCGAGCTCCCGAGCCATTTCGGCGGGACTGGCGGTTCGGTCGGCAAGGATTCGCAGGACTGCCGCCCGCAGGGGGTGGCCCATGGCCTTGATCCGGTTCTCGGTCGCTTTGCGTCGTTGGCTTTTGGTGGACATCGGCTCTTCCTTATCGGGCTGATTACTGGGAGGGCTTGATCCTAACCAGTTATTGGACAGCTTGTTCAAAAAATCCCGTTTTTTCCTGAAACTGGTTTCATTGGTGGAACCAGTTCCACCATTCCCCCGGTCCCACGAAATGCAAGCCACAGCCGGGGAGGAGGTGAACACGGATGGATCTCCGCACCGAGCGCGTAGCGCCCCTCGCAATGATCGGGAAGGGCAGCTAAGCCACCGAACTCGGGCCGGCTCTCCCCTGGGAGCCGGCCCTCTTTGGCGCTCACAGCCCGGGTGGGTGGCGGACGACGAAGCCGGCGGTGGAGGTGGTGGCGAGGTGCCAGCGCGGCCCGGTCCCGTTTTCGTCGCCGACCGTGTCCCAGCGCAGGCCGGCGATCTCGGCGAAGGTGTGGCCGGCGTTGGCGTAGACCGTGATCCACTTGCCGGGGCCGGGCGCCCCCCATCCCTCCAGCTCCGAGGAGGTGAGCGGGCGGGGGATGAGGCCGCCGCCGAAGAGGGCGAAGCTGACCGAGCCCGAGCAGTCGTAGCCGCGCGAGTAGAAGGAGGCATGGCCGCCGCCCCATATATAGGGGCGGCCGATGATCTGGTTGGCGGCGTTGATCACGCCCTTGACCGCTTCCGGCGCGTCGGGTGGGGCGAGGGCGACGCCGGTGAGGAGGATCGCGGTCGAGCCGGAGCCGCCGCGGCTGTGGGCGAAGATCGCGGTGCGGCTGAGCGATGACGCGTGGGGGGTGGTAGTGCCGTTGCTGCCTGCCGAGGCGGGCGGCAGCTTGGTTGGGTCGGCGGCGATTTCCGCCGCCGTCGGGGCCGGGGGCGGCGCGCTCTGGCGCGGCTGCGCCGCGGCACGGGCTTCGATCCGGTGCTGGACGTGGAGGAGGGCGAGGTTGTCGCTGACCGCGGTTACCGTTCGGTCCCCACCGCTGACACCCAGGCCCATGTGGCCGATCGCCACCAGAACGGTCGCAAGTGCTGCCGTCGTTCCCATCGTCACTGCAAGACTACGCACCGTGAAACTTCTGCTGATTCCGCTGGCGATCATCGCCTTCGTGGTCTTCCTGCTGATCCTCGGCGCGATCGGCCTCGCGGTTGCCTTTGCCGTGCTCTACGTGCTCGGCAAGTTCTGGCGCCTGATCTCCCGCGCCGGGCGGCCACGTCGGCGCCGCGCTTCGGCCAATTCGCCCTCATAGCTAGCGCTGCGCGGGGGCAGGTCAGCAGGGTTGGATGGGCGCGGCACTCTTCACGACTTTGAAGGCGCTGCCGGGGATGCGCTTCAGCTGATCCAGGTTCCGGTCGTCCCAGCGGCGGTCGCTGCTGCCGGAGAAATACCAGTTGGAGCCGTTGTCGGCGACTATCAGACCGTAGTGCTTCATCGCCACGGCGATCGTCTTCGCGGCGCCGCTGAAGTGGCCGAGACCGTAGCCGGCCATGAGCCGTAGGCGCAGGCCCATCGGCGGCGCGCTTGGATCGGCGGTGTCGCCGGCGCAGTGGGAGGCGGGGTGGACCCAGGCGTCGCGGGTGCTGTCGAAGGTGACGCGGATCGCGTGGTCGAGGTGGCCGGCGGCGACTTCGTCATAGCGGACGAGGCCGGGGAAGATCGGCAGCCCGGCGGCGTCGGCCGAGGTCCAGCCCTCGGGCCGGCGCGTGGCCGAGCTCAGGTCCCATTCGGCGCCAGAGTCGGCATTCCAGTGTGGCTTCGGCTTGGCGACGAAGAAGGCGCGGTAGAGCTCGAACAGCTTGCAGCCGGAGTGGTCGACGACGAGCACGTGGCGATCGCCGTCGCTGCCGTTGCCACCCTCGACTGGCGCCCGCGGCGGGATCGGGAACGGTCCCGGATCGCTCTCGTCGCCGTAGGCGGTGTAGTGGATCGGCAGCAGTCCCATGCTGCGATCGACCACCGTGTATGGGAATCCATAGGCGCGCGGCGAGCCAAAGTCCGGGTGCAGATGGTCGCCGCCGTGCGCGTCGATGTACGCGATGTAGCTCGCCGAGCGTGAGTCCCGCGGCGCCCTAGAGATGTCCTGGTTCCAAGCGGCCTCGGTAGGCAACCCCGCCGCCCGTGGCGAAAGCGACGCCGGCGGCTGCGGGAAGACGGGACAGGCGCCAAGGCTGGGGTAGGGCCCGACCGCGCTCGCCGAGCCCGTCCCGTCGATGACAGCGACGAGGACCGCTACCGCGAGCCCAAGGGTCACAGCGGTGCGAGTTATGGGTGCTATACGCCCATA
>JBQCCT010000149.1:0-5637 GCA_051961955.1 Solirubrobacterales bacterium | reverse complement strand
CCCCCCCCCACCCCTCCCTACCGAACAAGCTTCGTCCTGCGCTGAATACGAGCCGGTGAGCGCGGGTAGCGGCTGGGGGATGCCTTCTCCGCGTCGCCGCCGGCTCCCTCGGGAGCTGTTCGAGACTCGCAGTCATGCCTGGCATTCCCTAGGCCTGGGCGAGGAGCTGGCACCGCGGTTCTCTAAACGCCAACTGGCCGGCTTGCTGGTGGCATTGCTGGTGCTGGCCGGGACCCTGGTCGGCTACTACAACCGCCGACACATCGCGCCGGGGTACGAGGAGTGGATCCGCTACGGCACGGTCGTGATCCTCGTCATCGTCGGCTCAGCGGCGACGCATTGGCTGGCGCGAGGCCTTTCGCCTCGCCTCTACCGGCGGCTCGATCCCGCGACGGCCGGGACCGCGGGCTTCGTCATCCGCCTACTTGCGATGGCGGCGGTGGTGATCCTGGCGCTGCGGATCGCCGGCGTCACTGCCAGCACCCTCGCCGTCGGTGGTGCCTTCACCGCGGTCCTGCTCGGCCTTGCCGCCCAGCAGGCGCTGGGCGGGATCTTCGCCGGCATCGTCTTGCAGAGCACGCGGCCGTTTAGGGTCGGCGAACGGGTGCGCCTGGTTGGCGGCGCCCTCGCCGGTTCGTTGGAGGGAACCGTCTCCTCGCTCGGGCTCTTCTACACCACGCTCAGCCAGGGAGCGGACCGACTGATGGTCCCCAACAACGTCCTCCTCGGGCTTGTCGTCGTGCCCCTGCGTGAGCCCGACAAAATCGACGTCCGCGCCCCTTCCCCTCCCACGTCAGCCCGCGGCAGGTGGAGGAGCGGCTCCTGCAAGCGATCACCGTTCCCACCCGCTACAAGCCGAGCGTTTCGCTGGAGGAGCTCGATGCCGATGGCGTCGTTCTCCGCGTCGACGCAACCCCGCTGCGGCCTGAAGACGGCTCGCAGCTGGCCGAGGAGGTCCTCGACGCCCTGCGCCGCGAGGAACCGGCCGAGGCGCCGTCCTAAACGAGACCTGCGTTTCCGCCCTATTTGGACGGAAACGCAAACCTCAGTTTCTTTGGCTAAGAGGCGAAGAGCAGGATCGCCAGGTTGATCAGTACCGCTGCCGGCGTTGCCACCAGCGCCAGCGTGCGGAAGAACTTGGCGAAACCACCGTGATAGTGGACGGCCTCAAACAGGGTGAGGCCGACGACGTGGGCGAGGTTGGCGAGAGCGATGCCGATCGCGATCAGGATCGCCGTTGCTTCCCAGCCGGTCGCGTATTCCCCGGCGGTGACCGCCGCGGCGAGAACGGCGACGACGATCGTTCCGGCAATCCCGGCGATCATCCCCGCCAGGTCGGAGCGGGTCATCCCAGGGACGTAGTTGCCGCCGCCCACTTCCTGGTGGGCGACCGGGTTGATCGTGCCGGCTCCCGCTTCCTCCACTTTGACCACGTGGTCGGGTTGCCCGTCGGCGCACTCCAGCACGACCATCCTCAGCGGCGGCTCGATCGACTCCTGCGCCCGCTCGAACAGGCCGTTCTCGTACCAGCGCGCCTGCGCCTCGTCGTGCTCAAAGATCAAGACTTCGTCGGCCGGTGCTTTCAGCAACGCGTCCTGGGCGGCCAGCACCGGGTCCGAGTCCCCGACCTCGCCACTCACCTCCATGCCGCCGTCGCGCAGCAGCTTCAACACGTGATCCAGCCGTTCTTCCGCCTGATGCCTCGGCTCGTCGACGTCGCCCATGGTGTGGTGCAGCGCGTTCTCCTCCACCGCGGGGACAACGACGCGCAGCTCTACCCCGTCGCCATCAGCGCAGGCGCGGATCTGCTCGACCGGCTCGGACCCGTTGAGCTCATCAGGGACGATCGCGATCAAACGACGGGTCATCTGGGACCTCCTACTCGTCTTGGTGAATCTCTTCGTCCGGTTCGCCGTAAGTGGTGTCGGTCGGTTCCTCCGGGGGCGGCGCATCGCGTCCCGGGAACCGATGCTGGTCGCCGTGGGCGGCAACATCCTCGAGCCGCTCCTCGGCCAACTCAAAGCCCTCGGCCTCGCCCTCCCCCGCCTCAAGCAGGGGCTCCTCGGCCGGATCGTCGCTGACGGGATCTACATGGCCGCCAATCTCCCGCGCTTCGGCGGCGGCGGCTTCGGCTTCTTCCTCCGCGATCGGGTCGCGCTCTTCCTCCGAACGACTCATCTCGCTCATGATGACCGGCGCTCGCCCCAAATTCCAGTGGGCTCGCCGCCCTCGTTATGGGGCTGGCGTCCAGGCTGCTCTGGGGGGGTCAGTTGCTCGTCAGCGCGCGGTCTCGTCGCCGCGTAAGCGAGGAAGGCGAAGAAACCGACCGCGAAGATGATCAGCGCGAAGATCGGCGACCACGCGACGGCAATCAGGGCCAGCAGGATGATCACTGCAATCGGTATCAGGTACATGCCTGGCGATTACCCCTGCCTGCTGAGCACGAAACTCTCGCCGCCGTTTTTCACCCTCTCCTGAATGGGTAGTCGCAGGGTGCAAGCAAGCAACCCGAAGGAGTAATGATGGGGACTCAAGAGGCAGGCCACATCACCGGCACCAAGGACAAGGACTACAACGTCATCTGGTTTACGGAGCAATGTCTCAGCAACGTTCTCCGGCTCGAGACCTACGTCGAAGACGCCGAGCGCGACGGGGACTCCGACCTCGCGGACTTCTTCCGCCGCGCCCAGGAGACGAGCCGCAAGGGCGCCGAGCAGGGCAAGGACCTGCTGCGCTCGCGAATCGCAGCTTGAGGGATGCCGACGCCTCGGCCGGCGCCGGCTAAGAGCCGGTGCTGACCGAGGCGGTGCCGGCCGAGTTGCGGCCGGCCATGAAGCCGGCGAGGGCGCCCAGGGCACCGCCAACGCCAAGCAGGGTTACCGCCCGCACCGGGTCGCGCTTCAGCTTCGACGCCGTTCCGTGGGCACTGTGCTTCGCCGTCGTCTTGACGGCCTTACGGGCAAGGGTGTTCTTGATCGCTGACATGTCCGATCTCTACCCCCCACGCCCCCGCCGCTACACCAGCTGCGGTGCCGAGAGACCTTGCCGCAGCTCCAGTGCGTTGGGGGGAGCGAATTCCTCCCAGTCGTTGTTGAAGTAGGCGAAGACTTCGCGCCGCGCGCGCCAAGCGGCGATCCGGCGCCGCCAGTGCTCGATCTCGGTGCGGGAGTAGTTGCCGTTCCGGCCGCGGGCGCCGTGGTGAAAGCGCACGTAGGCGATCTCCCCCACCGGGTGGGCCTCCGGCAGCGGACGGCGCCCGTCGTGGGGGAGCACCAGTGAGGCTCCGCGCTCCTCCAGGACTCGCATCACCGCCGGCACGAACCAGCTCGGGTGGCGGAACTCGAAGCAATGGCGGGCCGGCGGCAACAGCTCCAGCGCCGCCTCCAGCAAAGCCTCGTCGCGGTGGAAATTGCCCGGTAGCTGCCAGAGAACCGGCCCCAGCTTGCCGCTCTCGCGCAGCGGCTCCAGCGGCTCCCAAAAGCGGGCGACCCCCTGCTCGATCCCGCGCAACCTTTTCATGTGGGTCAGGTAACGACTCCCCTTGACCGCGAAGAGAAAGCCGGGCGGCGTCCGCTCGACCCACCCCTCCACTACCTCGCGCTTGACCAGCCGGTAGAAGGTGTTGTTGACCTCGACGGTGTCAAAGAGCTCGGCATAGCGCTCCAGCCAGCGCCCCGGCGGCACGCCCTTGTAGATGCCGCGACGCCAGGAGTCGTAGACCCAGCCCGAACAACCGATCCGCACGTCTTTCATATCCTCCGTTTACCCGGCTCGCGGGTAGGGGTAGCGGTCGTCATGTCATTGAACGCGATCCTCGACGTCGACGGGACGCTCGTCGATACCAACTACCACCACACGCTGGCCTGGCACCGAGGACTCCATGCCCATGGTCACCACGTTCAGATGTGGAAGATCCACCGCCACATCGGCATGGGCGGCGACCAGATCCTTCCGGCGCTGATCGGCGAGCAAGCAGCCGCGGCCGAAGGTGATGCGATCCGCGAGGCCGAGGCCGAGGCCTACGACGAGCTGATCGGCGAAGTCGAGCCGATGGCGGGAGCGCGGGAGCTGATTGAGAAGCTACGGGGGGAGGGGTCGACGGTGATCCTCGCCAGCTCCGCCAGGCAGGAGGAGGTCGACCACTACCTCGACCTGCTCGACGCCCGCGAGCGGGTCGATGGGTGGACTACCTCCGCCGATGTCGAGCGCACCAAGCCCGAGCCCGATCTGGTCCACGCGGCACTGGAGAAGGCCGGCAACGATGGGCCGTCGGTAATGGTCGGCGACTCGGTCTGGGACGTGAAGGCGGCTACGGCAGCCGGTCTCGCAACCCTCGCCGTCCTTACCGGTGGCTTCTCAGGGGCGGAGCTGCGTGAGGCGGGCGCCGCCCAGGTCGTGGAATCGATTGAGGAGCTGCGGGTTGATCGCCAGGCGCTTAGCGAACTGGCTAGATAGCCGGTTTTATAAACCACACACTGCGACTACTGAACCGCAATTTCCGTGAGCGGGAGGCGGGAAAATCCGAAAATTAAGGTTGGCCACTATGTCCAGATAAGAGAGATTGCGTGAAACGTCGCCGAGTGGCGGAAAACGAGTTAAGGGAGAGGGAGTTGGCAGACAAGAGGGACGGCCGGATCGACCAGGAACTGGTTAAGGCGCTTTCGCATCCGATCCGGATCGAGATCTTGGAGGCGCTGCAAGGAAGGGTCGCCAGTCCGACCGAACTCTCGCAAGAGATGGACGAGAGCCTCGGGGTCATCTCCTACCACGCGAAAACGCTGGTCAAATGCGGCTGCCTCGAACTGGTTCACACTGAGCCCCGACGGGGGGCGATCGAGCACTTCTTTGGCCTCGCCCCCCGCTCCTCGATTGGGCACCAGGACTGGCGCCGAGCGCCGTTGGCGGTGCGGGAGAAAATCACCGCTGCCGCACTCGGAACCTTCATCGAAACCGCAGCGAAAGCACTTGAAGACGGCACAATCGATCGCCGCGACGAGACCGTCCTCACCTGGATGCCACTCACGGTCGACGAGACGGGGTGGCGTGAGATCGCCACGATCATGGAGAAAGCAGCGCGGCTGGTCGCCGAGGCACAGGAGCGCAGCCGCGAGCGGCTAGAGGGAGCGGACGGTCTCTCGATTGTCGTCGGGCTCGCCGCCTTTGAAACCGGGAAGCGGCGCGCACCCGACGACAAACACAGTTAGCTGGCTCCAGCGACGGCGCGCTGGAGTTCTTTCTTGTTCATCCGCGAGCGCCCTTCGATGCCCAGCTTCTTGGCGTCGTTATAGAGCTGTTCGCGGCTGCGGCCGCCCGGGCCGTGACCCGACTGTTTGCCACCGCGACTGCTGGCCGAGCGGCCGCGGGTCGAGCTGCGCGAGGAGCTTTCCGATTCGCCCGATCGCGCTTTTTCCTTGTTGACGGCGCGGGCAGCGATTTCCTCCGCCCGTTTGGTCGAACGTCCGGCTTCCTTCTCGCTCTTTTTAATGTGTTTGTACTGGCGCTCGCTCTTGCTGCCTTTTTTCACTCCGCGTGGTGGCATCGCTCTCGCTCCTTCCGATTCTCGCTCGCCTCAGTGGACCTTCACTCCGGCGCGCTGACCTTCGTGCACACCCTCGGCGAGCTCCTCGACGATCTTCG
>JBQCCT010000148.1:0-7469 GCA_051961955.1 Solirubrobacterales bacterium | reverse complement strand
AGCTTGGGGCCTTCGGAGAGCATCCCCAGGTACTTCTTCTTCGTCTCCTCGGAGCCGCCGAGGGTGATCGGGGCGGAGGCGAGGCCGTTGGCGGCCAGCGAGGTGCCGATCCCCGAGCAGCCCCAGCCGAACTCCTCCTCGATCAGGCAGCCGGAGAGGTAGTCGAGGCCCGGACCGCCGTAGGCCTCGGGGATGTGGGTGTTCATCAACCCGACCTCCCAGGCCTTCTCGATCACGTCCTGCGGCCAGGTGCCGTCCTTGTCGTACTCCCAGGCGACCTTGCGCATCTCTTTCTCGGCGAAGCTGTGCGCCAGCTCGCGCAGGTCTTTCTGCTCGTCGGTAAGGGTGAAGTCGACCACCGGTCGGTGCTCCTTTTCTTCGCGGTTCTTTGAAGTCTGCGGGAGCGCCGCCGGCAGGTGGCGTTCCACCGATTGACTCGTCAGTCAATCGCCTGAAAGGTTAGCGGACTGGCCGGGAGCCCAGGTACGTTTACTCTGGCCCCATGGGCCTTCCGCTGGCGATGGCGGCAATCGAGCAGGTCGGCGTCCTGGCGCTGACGGCGCTTCAGAAAGGCCTTGTGCTGCTCGCCTTCACCGGCGTCGTCGCGCCGCTGATCGGCTGGCTGCTGAAGCGCGTCAGCGGGGGGTGGGAGACGATGGGCGGCGGGCCGTTCGCGATCCTCAACGACCGCCAGCAGGGCCGCAGCGCGAGCGGACCCACCCAGGCGGTCGATCCCGCGATCCAGGCGGCCGAGGTGCGCCAGATGCTGGAGGCGAAATCGGAGCGACGCAAGCAGCGCGGCGAGGCACCCCTGGACGTGGAGGCGGAGACCGAGCGCCTGCTCAGCGCCGCCAAGCAGCCCCGCGGCGAGGAGGCGATGGACGCCGAACTACGGGCCGAGGTGCGCCAGCTCGTCGTCGTCCGCAACGAACGACGGCTGCGCCAGGGGCTGGAGCCACTCGAGGTCGAGGCCGAGGTCGAAAGACAACTGGCCGATCTCATAGGATCGAGCTGATGGCAGGCGCCAAAGAGAATCTCTACGAGATCGAGGAGATGCTGGTCCAGCCGGGGACCTACTTCAATCCCCAGACCGAGGTGGTCGTGGTCGTCGACGACTCCGCCTCCCTCGATCAGGAGGTCTTCAACATGGAGGAGTACGAGGGGGCAGACTGGGTCCGTGTCTCCGACGAGATCCCGATCGACGAGGACGGCCGCGACCGTGCCCTCGAGGACTTCCAAGGCGAAAACCAGCCTGGCTCGCGCACCCACACCGCACTCGAAGAGAGCGACGACGACTTCGAAGAAGAGGAGGAACGGCCCCGCCCGGCCGAGGACCTCGACGAAGACGAAGACCAGAATCAGGATCAGGACGAAGAGGAGTAGCGCCGGTGCTTGCGGCGGGAGACAAAGCCCCCAACTTCACCCTGTCCGACCAGAACGGGGAGAAGGTCAAGCTGTCCGATCTCAAGGGTCAGACGGTGGTTTTGTACTTTTACCCCCGCGCCGACACCCCGGGCTGTACGACCCAGGCCTGCGGGGTCCGCGACCGCAAAGCCGACTACGCCGAGGCAGGGGCGCGGGTGATTGGGATCTCGCCGGACGAGGTGAAGGCGGTCGACAAGTTTGCCGGCAAGTACGACCTCGACTTCACCCTCCTTGCCGACGCCGACCACGCCGTGGCGGAGAAATACGGCACCTGGGTCGAGAAGTCGATGTACGGTAAGAAGTACATGGGCGTGCAGCGGGCGACCTTCATCATCGGCCCCGACGGCAAGATCGCCACGGTCTTCCCGAAGGTGTCGCCGAAACAGCACGATGATTTGGTGCTGAAGGCGTTGGGTGAACTCGCCGCCGCTTAGGCGCTGAACACCACAGCGACGATAAACGCCACATACAGCGCGAACCAGCCGATCACCACCGGCAGTTTGAAGCGGCGGCCGAGGTGGAGGCTCTCGTAGGCGAGGAGGCCGCCGGCGAGGCCGAGGCCGATCGAGAGGACGGCATGCCAGTTCAGCTCCCAGTCGGTGAAAATCAGGCCGATCCCGACCGGGATCATCGACTGGAAGACCATCGCGCCGGTGATGTTGCCGAGGGCGAGAGCGTCCTTGCCTTCACGCACCCAGAAGAAGCTGTTGACCTTCTCGGGCAGCTCGGTCGCCAGCGGCGCCAGGATCAGCGCCAGCACCAGCGGCTCGGCACCGATGCTTTCGGCCAGGTTGAGCAGCTCCTCGACGAAGAGGTGGGCACCGCCGACCATCGCCCCCAGACCGACTAGGAGTTGCAGCACGCAGAGCCCCAGCCCGGGGTCTTCGCGCTTCTCGCTGCGGCGCTCGAAGATCAGGGGGTTGAGCGACTCTTCGCTCTGCACCTCTCCCCCGCCCTTCAGCGTCAGGCGGATGTAGAAGACGTAGGCGATGAGGAAAGCGACTCCGACCGCGATCCGCAGCGGCGCCGGCGGCCCCCAGGCCAGCAGCCCGCCGATCGCGAAGAGGGCGAGGAAGAAAAGAAGGTCGCGCTCCAGCGTCTCCCGGTGGACGTTCAGCTGCAGGCCTTGGTCCCGTTTGTTGCGATACAGGTAGGCAAAGAGGCCGACCAGTCCCATTGCGAGGGTGCCGAGCAGGAAGGGGGCGCCGACGATCGCCCCGACCGCCACGTCTTCGGACCCCTCTGCGGCACTGACCAGGGCGACGATCGCGATCAGCGTCTCCGGCATCGCCGTGCCGACCGCGGCAAGGACGCTCCCCACCGCGCCGACGCCGACCTCGAGCCGATGCCCGATCCACTCGATCGCGTTGGTGAACAGCAAGGCTCCAGCCAGCACAACTGCGAAAGCGAGAAGCAGGAGCACTCCGTCCATCGGAGCAGGCTATCCGCCGGGGTGGCCGCTTAGGCGAAGTAGAACGCCAGGCCAAAGACGAAGTAGACCGCTAGGAGCTGCACGCCCTCGAACCAGGTCGACTCGCCGTCGGCGGTCACGTGGTTGCCGACCAGGATCGCCAGCAGGATCGCGCCCAGCTCGAAGCCGTTGAAGACCAGGGCCAGCGGATAGGGGCCGATGAAGAAGGAGGCGATGACGAGGATCGGGGCGACGAAGAGGGCGACCTGGGCGCTGGAGCCGACGGCGATGTTGACCGAGAGGTCCATCTTGTCTTTGACCGCGACCAACACCGCAACCCAGTGCTCGGCCGCATTGCCGACGATCGCGACCACGATCACGCCGATGAAGAACTCGGAGAGGCCGATCGACTGCGAGGTCTCGGTGATCGAGCCGACCAGCACCTCCGACATCACCCCGACGAGGATGCCGGCGATCGCCAGCGCGATCACCGAGCTCCGGGTCGACCACCCCCAGCTGTCCTCGTCCCCGTACTCGGGGTTGAAGAGGTCGCGGTGCGTCTTCAGCGAGAAGAAGAGGCCGATCACGTAGGTGGCGATAAGGACGATCGCGACCGCCAGCGAGAGGTGCTCGACCGCCCCCCCGTAGTCGACCGAGGCCGAACCCGGTTGCGGCAGTCCCTTGCCCTCAACCAGCTCGAAGATCGCCGGCATCACCAGTGCCGCGCCGGCCAGCATCAGCATCGTCGTCTGGATCGAGGCGCTGGTACGGCTGAAGCGCTGTTTCTCGCGCCCGATCCCGCCCGCAAGCATCGCCGCCCCAAGCACCAGCAGCATGTTGCCGACGATCGAGCCGACGATCGAGGCCTTGACCACCTCCTGCAGCCCCTTGCCGAGGGCGAAGAGGGCGATGATCAGCTCCGGCGCGTTGCCGAAGGTGACGTTGAGGAGGCCGCCGATGCCCGGCCCGGATCGCGCCGCCAGCTCCTCGGTTGCACGGCCCATCAGCGCCGCGGTGGGGATGATTCCCAGCGCCGAGGTGGCGAACACGACCGTGGCCGGCGCCCCCAGCAGATCCAGCGCCAGCGCAATCGGGATCAGCGGCGCCAGCAGGTAGGGCCAGCCCGTCGGCGTCCGCAAGAAGGACGCGTCGAGGCTAGGCCCTCGCTGGTTCACGGCTGCGCGAACCCGCCGCTACTTGAGCAGGTTCGCGCACTGCTGCAGGTCGGTCGGGGTTTCGGCCCCCTTCAGACACTGCACGTATTCCTTCTGCTTGGCGCTCACGCCGCCCAATTCGGAGCCACCGCCCGCGGAGGAACCCCCTCCTGCGGACGAGCCGGTGATCCCTTCGAGCAAGCTGCCGAGACCGCCGCTGCTGGCCCCTTCGAGCAGTTCGAGCGGGTTGACGCCGAGCTTCTGGAACAGCGCTTCCAGCGGCTTCGCGTTGGCCGGCGTCGAGAAGCTCTGTTCTTCGTTGACCCCGCTGAGCGAAACTTCCATCTGCAGTTCGACTTTTTCGCCCTTGGCTTCCGGCGGTTCAACCGTCAGTTCGACCGCAAACTTGCGGACGATGTTGTCGTCGCCGACGTAGAGTTCGACGTGCGATTTCTTGATCGCCTTTGAGAGCTCGCTCTTGGCTTCTTCCAGCTGCCCCAGCGGCAACGGGCCAGCCGCTTCCAGCTGCGAGGCGCAGGCCGGGTCTTCCGTCAGCTTGACCACCGCGTCGACCGAGCCAGAGACATCTACGTCGCCGCTGAGCTTGGTGGTCGAGGTGCCGTTGACGTCGGCGCTGCCTTCGTTCGTCAGGTGTTCGGCGAGCTGGCTGAACTTGATTTCTTCAGCCGCCTTCTGGCAGGCGGTGATGTCGGTGCTTTCCGAGCCACCCTGCTGCTGGGCCTGTTCAAAGGCCGACTTGAGGTAGCCGAAGGTGGTCGGATCGACTTCGTAGGCGGTGTGTTCGTATTCGACGAAAGCCCGGTCGGTCAGCATCGTCAGGCCGCCTTCGAAGTTGATGTTTTCGCCCTGGGCGGTGCCGTTGACCTTCGTCTGCATTTCCAGCTGCGGCAGTTCGCCCTTGGCGCCGGCTTCGAACGGGCCGGAGAGCTCGGCTTCAATCTGGCCGCCTTCTTCGCCTTCGGCGTTGACGTTCAGCGACAGTTCCAGTTCGCCGCTCTTGACGCCGGCGAGGCTGGCTTCTTCAAGGACCTTCTGCGGGTCTTCGTTGCTCTTGTCGCTACCGCCACCGCAGGCGACAAAGGTCGCAGTCAGGGCGGCAGAGACCGCAAACAGCGCAAGGATTCGGAAACGGCTCAAGAGATGGGGCTCCTCGTAATCGGAAAACAGGACCAGCGCTGATTCTAGGGACGGGGCGTCATTTACCCCGTGTCGCCGCGCGATTCTTCGATCGGCGGCGGCCGGTTTTCGCTCCCCAGGTTGGCCGCCAGAGGCAGGAGCAGGGCGCCGAGGGCGATCAGAATCACGCCGGCGGCGACCAGCCAGCGGATGCCGCCGAGGTGGCCGAGGATGCCGAGGACGAAGCCGATCAGCATCAGCGCGATGTAGGGGCCGGGGCTGTGGGTGGGCAGCAGCGTGGCGAGCGGCACAAGAAGGTCAAGCACGGGTCGGTGATTATCATCGCCCGCATGGCCGATGGCTCTGTCGCAGAGGTGAAGGAAGCGCTGGCCGGGGTCGGCTACCTCGCCGACGAGCCGACGGCGCTGGTTTCCTTCCTCGCCCAGAAGCTGGGCAAGCCGGTCCTGGTCGAGGGCCCGGCGGGGGTCGGCAAGACCGAGCTGGCGAAGGCGCTCTCCCGCGCGACCGGCCGCGAGCTGGTGCGGCTGCAGTGCTACGAGGGTCTCGACGAGGCGAAGGCGATGTACGAGTGGAACTACCGCAAGCAGCTGCTGCGGATCCAAGCCGGCGGTGAGGCCGGCTGGGAAGACGTCCAGGACGACATCTTCAGCAACGACTTCCTGCTCACCCGGCCGCTGATGCAGGCGATCGCCAGCCCCGAGCCGGTGGTGCTGCTGATCGACGAGATCGACAAGACCGACCAGGAGTTCGAGGCGATGCTGCTCGAGCTCCTCTCCGACTTCCAGATCACGATCCCCGAGCTGGGGCAGATCGCAGCGACGACGATGCCGATCGTCGTCCTCACCTCGAACGACTCGCGGGAGCTGACCGAGGCGCTGAAGCGGCGCTGCCTCTACCTCTGGCTCGACTACCCCGAGGCCGAGCGGGAGATGGAAATCATCCGCCTCCACGCCCCCGACCTCCCGGAGACGCTGGCGCGGCGGCTGGTCGAGGTGATCCGGATGGTGCGCTCGCTGGACCTGAAGAAGCCGCCCTCGATCGCCGAGTCGATCGACTGGGCGCGGACGCTCTTGCTGATGGGCGCCGAGGACATCGACCAGGAGACCTTCACCCAGTCGATGTCGATCATCGTCAAGCACCGCACCGACATCGACCTGGTTGCCGAGCGCGTCGGGGTGAAACTTGCCGACCCCCTACGGACCGAAGGCTGACGCCGGGCCGCCGGGCCTGGCGGCGAAGCTGCTCGGCTTCTGCGAGGAGCTGCGCAGCGAGGGGGTCGCGGTCGGCACCTCCGAGATGCTTGACGCCTTCGCGGCGCTGGGCGAGGTCGACTGGACCTCGCGCGCCGACTTCCGCGAGGCGCTGGCAGCGACGATCGCCAAGTCCCAGGACGACCGCCGCGTCTTCGAGCTGATCTTCGAGCGCTACTTCTTCCGTACCGCCGAGGCGGAGGCGGTGCAGCGCGGGGTGACCGAGCACGCCGCGGGCGGGCCGCCGGCCGGCGGCGGCGAGCGCTTCGACATGGATGAGCTGAGCGAGGCGATCCGCGAGGCGATGGCGGCCGGCGACGAGGACGCGATGCGCGACCTGGCGCGGCTGGCGATCGCCGCCTTCGGCCGCGCCGAGGGCTCCGGGGTGGTCGGCGTCGACGTGCCGCGGCTCCGCCGCACGCGCGGGCTCACCCCCGGCTCGCAGCCGCCGGCCGAAGACGGCAGCGAGCGGCCGCCGATCGACCGTGACCAGCTGACCGGGTTCGAGCGCCACCTGCGGCGCGAGCTCGAGCGCGACCTGATCGAGCGGACCGAGACGCTGCCCCCCTCTCGCCCACTGGCCGAGCTCGACCGGGCGCTGCCGACCAGCCCGACCCAGGACCTCGCCGCCGTCCACCGCGCCGTCTCGCAGATGAAGCGGCGGCTGGCGACGCTGGGCCACGAGCAGCGCGGCCGCCGCAAGGGTCAGTTCGTCGACGTGCGGCGGACGATGCGGGCCTCACTGGAGACCGGCGGCGTGCCGCTGCGGCTGCGCTACCGGCCGAAGCGACCGCGGCGGCCGGAGATCTACGTCCTCTGCGACGTCTCGACCTCGGTCACCTCGGCCAGCGTCTTCTTCCTCTCGGTCCTGCACGCCCTCCACGACTCGTTCCGCAAGCTGCGCAGCTTCGTCTTCATCGAGCGGATCAGCGAGGTCACCGACGTCTTCGAGCACGAGCGCGACTTCGCCGTGATCGCCCAGCGGATCTCCAGCGAGGGCGGCGTCGCCGACGTCTCCGGCTACACCGACTACGGCCGCGTCTGGCTCGAGTTCCTGACCGAGATCTCCGA
>JBQCCT010000147.1:0-22517 GCA_051961955.1 Solirubrobacterales bacterium | reverse complement strand
GTCGGGATCAGCCACGAGCGCTTCGAGAAAGTCGAGGACTACTTCGGCCGCCACGGCGGCAAGACGATCTTCATCGGGCGCTTCGTCAGCCTGGTGCGCGCCTTCGCCCCCTTCATCGCCGGCAGCTCGGGGATGCGGTACCGCGCCTTCGTCCCCTACTCGATCCTCGGCACCGGTCTCTGGGCCAGCGCCCACATCCTGATCGGCTACTTCTTCTCGCGCAGCATCGAGACCGCCGGCAAGTACGCCGCCAAAGGCGCCTTCCTGCTGGGGACGCTGATCGCGATCGTCGCCGGGACGATCTTCCTCTACCGCCACTTCCGGGTCGAGCAGAACCGGGTGGCGGCGGTGCGCCGGATGGAGGGCCACGCCGCCACCCGCTGGCTGGTCGCGCTCGGCCGTCGCTACCGGCCGCAGTTCCGGTTCCTCTGGGACCGGGTCACCCCCGGCGGCACCTTCGGCCTCGAATTCACCAGCCTGATGGCGACGCTCGCGGTCGCCCTCTTCGTCCTGATCGCCTACGCGGTGGTGACCGGGCACGAACCGGGGCCGACGCCCGGCGACGAAACGGCGATGGAAATCGCCGGGCACCTGCGGACCCACTTCCTCACCAGCATCGCCAAGGTCATCACCTTCTTCGGCTCGACCTACTTCACCGGGGCGCTGGCGGCGGTCTGCGCCGCGCTCCTGGCCTGGCGCCGGCGCTGGGCCGAGTTCTGGGTGCTGGTGGCGGGGATCGCGGTCATCCAGCTCGGCGTCTACGGGCTCAAGGAGCTGGTTGCCCGACCGCGCCCGTCCGAACCGCTCGTCCACGCCTCCGGCTTCTCCTACCCGAGCGGCCACGCCGCCCACTCGGTGATTTACGTCTGGCTGGCGTTCACGATCGTGCTGCGGTTGCGACCGGGGATGGCGCGAGCGGCGGCGGTGGTGACGGCGGGGATCGTGATCGCGGCGCTGATCGGGCTCTCGCGCGTCTACCTCGGCGTCCACTACCTCAGCGACGTCAGCGGCGGTTGGGCGCTGGGCGCGGCGGCGTTCTCCTTCTGCGCGGCGGTCGGGCTGGTCGTCTCGGAAGTGCGCCACAATCCAGAGCAGTGACCGTTTTCGCGCTGGCGAGGATCGACCATCAATACCTGCTCTACGGGATCGCGGCGGCGATCTGCCTAGTCGTCTTCGTCACCCTTATCCTTCACCCGGCGGTGACCGCCTACGGGCGGCTCTGGGAGAAGGCGGCGGCGGGGTTCCTCTCACTCTTCGTGCTGGCGGCGCTGGTCTGCGGGGGGATCGTGATCGGGCTGGCGATCGTCTACTACTACACGGACATCGTCAACTTCATCCATGGGAATTAGGGGCGGTCTGGACGAGCCCTGGGCACTCGTCTGGCGGCGGCGGACCGGCGCATGGCGGCGTCCTCGGGTCTCTGAATAGCGCTGCTATTCAGAGACCCTGCGTCCTTGCCCTGCTTGGTCCGGCGCTCGCCAATCGAGTGCCCATGTCTCGCCAGCCCGCCCCTAATTCCGGACGGTTATCGATAATGCCTTGATGTCCGCACCGTCGAAACACGGGGCCGTGAGCCCTGCCGACGCCGACCGGGCGGCGCTGCTCGACGCGCTCTCCGACGCGGTCGAGTCGGGTGCTGGGCTGCCTGCGGTGGCGCGCGCGGCGGCGCGCCTGCTTGACGCCAGCGTGGCGCTGATCGACCGCTCCAGCGCCGTGCTGGCGGTGGCGGGCGCCTCCTCCGACCAGGAGCAGAAGCTGCTCTCCGGCGGCGAGGGGGTGACGGCGGTTGAGCTGCGGGTCGCCGACAACGTCGTCGGCGAGCTGCGCTACCGGACGAAGACGCCGCCCGACGCGGCGCTGGCGCGGATGGTGACGACGCTGCTGGCGCTGGAGCTGGAGCGCTCCCGCTCGCCCGAGTGGGAGAGCGAGGAGGCGGCGGGGGCCTTCGTGATGGCCGTCTTGGGGCGCCAGGTGACCGACCGCGGCGACATCGTCGCCCGGGCGGCGGAGCTCGGCGCCGACCTCGATCGCGGCGCGGGCGTCGTGGTGTTACGGGCGATGCCGCGCGCCGCGCAGTCCGGCGAGTGGCGAGAGCGGGTGCTGGTGCTGGCGCAGCGAGCGCTGCGAGCACTGGCCCCGGGTTCGCTGGCGGCGAGCGACGGCGACGAAGCGGCGGAGATCTCGGCGATCGTGCCGGCCGAGGACGACGAGCGTCTGGCGCGGGCCGCGGCGGGCCTGGCGCGCGAGCTCGACGACAGCCTCGGCGGCTTCCACCTCACCACCGGCCGTAGCCGCCGCTGCGCCGACCCGGTCGACCTCTACCGGGCGGGGAACGAGGCGCGGCTGGCGGTCAACGTCGGCGAGGCCGAGGGCCTGGCCCTGCTGGCCTTCGAGGACACCGGCTCCTACCGCCTGCTGCTGCCGGCGATGAGCGAGGATCCAGGCGAGCTCGAACGCTTCTATGCGGAGACGATCCAACCGCTGGTCTCCTACGACGAGCAGTACGAGACCGAGCTGGTGGCGACGGTCGAGGCCTACCTCGACAACGACGGCAACGTCGCCGCCACCGCCAAACAGCTCTTCACCCACCGCCACACGATCCGCTACCGCCTCGAGCGCGTCCGCGAGCTCTGCGGCCACGACGTCTCCAGCACCGAAGGCCGCGAGAAGCTAGGTCTCGGCCTCAAAGCCATGCGCGTCCTCGGCATCGCCTCCCCCCGCGGCCCCGCCATGGAGCCGGGAGCGAAGGGCGGCAAAGTCGCGCGGGCGGCGGAGGAGTAACCGCGATAGCTCCGGGGAGAGGACTTGAACCCCTGCTTCCTGGACCAAAACCAGGCGTGCTAGCCGACTACACCACCCCGGATCGGACCTGAGCGTAGCGCCGTCATCATCGAGCCGGCAATAAGGCCCCTTATAGGGGCAAGATTGCCGGCTCGTTTTGAAGCGTCCGTATAGCGGCTTAAGGTCATCGGTATGGAGATCGGTGGCGCTTCGCTCGATCCGGAGGTGCGTGAAGGGCTGAGGCGGAGCTGGAAGGTGCTGATGGGGGTCGGTATCGGCGCCATCGTGCTCGGTTGCATCGCGATCCTGGTGCCGGCGGTGGCTGCGGTGGGGACGGCGATCTTCATCGGCTGGCTGTTGCTGGCGGTGGGGGGAGTGCTGGTGGCGGGCGCGTTCTCGGCGCATTCGGTCGGGACCTTCTTCCTGCGGATGCTGTGGGCGGTGCTGACGGTGATCGTCGGCATCTGGCTGATCGTCGAACCGCACAACGGCACCCTGACGCTGACCTTCGTGCTCGGGATCTACTTCCTCTTCATGGGCCTCACCCGCGTCACCATCGCCTTCATCTCCCGCGGTCAGCCGAACGCCGGTTGGGTCGGTCTCAGCGGCGTCTGCGGCCTGCTGATCGGCATCCTCATCCTCGCCAAGTTCCCCAGCAGCGCCGACTGGGCGATCGGCCTCCTCGTCGGCATCGACCTGATCTTCGCCGGCTGGACGCTGACCTCCGTTGCAATGCTCGGCAAAGAACTCGCCAAGCGCGCCTGAGCACATACGATTCCGGAGTGAGTTCCCCGCTAGTGCTTGTGATGGCGGCGGGCGAGGGCACGCGCATGCGCTCGTCGACGCCGAAGATGCTGCATCCCGTCTGTGGGCGGCCGATGGTCGCCTGGCCGATCGTCGCTGCGCGCGAAGCGGGCGCCGGCCGGGTGGCGGCGATCGTCTCGCCGGGGGGCGACCTCTCGGCCGGTTTGCCCGAGGGCGTCGAGACCGTTGAGCAACCGCAGGCGGACGGCACCGGCGGCGCGATCCGCGCCGCGCTGCCGCTGATCGAGGAGAGCGAGGCGGTGCTGATCCTCTCCGGCGACCACCCGCTGCTCTCGGCGGAGACGATCGGCGGGCTGCTCGGGGCCCACGCCTCCTCCTCCGCTGCGGCGACGATGCTGACGATCGAGCTCGACGACCCCGGTTCGTACGGGCGCGTCGTCCGTGGCGCCGCCGGGGAGGTCGAGCGCGTGGTCGAGGCTAAAGCCGCCGGCGACGCGACTCCCGAGGAGCTGGCGATCCGCGAGATCAACGCCGGCACCTACGTCTTCGACGCCGGCCCCCTCGCCACCGCCCTGCGCTCGCTCTCCAACGACAACGCGCAGGGCGAGTACTACCTGACCGACGCCTTCTTCCTGCTGCGCGAGGCGGGCCACACCGTCGCCGCCCACGTCGCCGACGACATCGCCGCGACGATGGGGATCAACAACCGGGTCGACCTCTCCGCGGTCGAGACTGAGGCCCGCCGCCGCCTGCTGGAGGCGCACATGCTGGCCGGCGTCACCGTCGTCGACCCCGCCTCGACCTGGATCGACGCCGGCGTCGAGATCGCCGCCGACGCCCGCATCGAGCCCGGCACCAGCCTTCGCGGCGAGACTGCGATCGGCGCGGGCGCGGTCGTCGGCCCGCTCAGCACCCTGATCGACAGCAGGGTCGGCCCAGGCTCCCAGGTCCTCCACTCGTACCTGGTCGAGTGCGAGGTGCGCGCCGGCTGCAGCGTCGGCCCCTTCGCCTACCTGCGCCCCGGCGCCCTGCTGGCGGACAAGGCCAAGGCCGGCACCTTCGTCGAGATCAAGAACTCGCGGGTGGGGGAGGGGACCAAGGTCCCGCACCTCGCCTACGTCGGCGACGCCGAGATCGGCCCCGGCAGCAACCTCGGCGCCGGCACGATCACCGCCAATTACGACGGTTTCCGCAAGAACCGGACCGTAATTGGCCGCGACGTGCGCATTGGCGTTGACACGATGCTGATCGCCCCGGTAAAAGTCGGCGACTCCGCCTACACTGGCGCTGGCGCAGTGATCAAGGACGACGTGCCCGAGGGGGCGCTGGCCGTCAGCGAGAACGCGCAGAGGAACATCGACGGATACGCCGCTCGCAAGGCGGCCGAGACGCGAGAGGACGAGAGCCCGTGAGCATGATCGAGGAGCGCCCGCAGGTGGGCACCGCCATCGAGCACGATTACTCCAAGCGGATGATGGTCTTCGGTGGCCGCTGCTCGATGGACCTCGCCGCCAAAGTCGCAAGCAAGCTCGGCGTCGACCTCGGCCAGGCGACGCTGAAGACCTTCGCCGACGGCGAGGTGTACTGCCGCTACGAGGAGTCGATCCGCGGCGCCGACGTCTTCCTCGTGCAGTCGACCTGCGCCAACGAGCAGGAAGGGATGACCCCGAACGACGCGCTGATGGAGCTGCTGACGATGATCGACGCCGCCCAGGGCGCCTCCGCACACCGGATCATCGCCGTCCTCCCCTGGTACGGCTACGCCCGCCAGGACAAGAAGTCGGCCCCGCGCGAGCCGATCTCCGCCCGCATCGTCGCCAAGTGCCTAGAGGGCGTCGGCGTAGATCGCGTCCTCACCATGGACCTCCACGCCGGTCAGATCCAGGGCTTCTTCCACGTTCCCGTCGACCACATGACCGCGATGCCGATGCTGACCCAGTGGTTCATCGACCAGGAAATGACCGATGAGCTGGTGATCGTCTCCCCCGACGCCGGCCGCGTCAAGACGGCCCGCAACTTCGCCCGCCGCATCGGCACCCAGTGGGCGGTGATGGAGAAGGAGCGCCCAGCCCAGGCGGTGGCCGAGATCGGCTACGTGGTCGGCGACGTCAAGGGCAAGACCGCCGTGCTGGTCGACGACATGATCGCCACCGCCGGCACCCTCTGCGCCGCGGCGCAGACGGTGATCGACGAGGGTGCCGCCAGGGTGATCGCCTGCGCCACCCACGGCGTCTTCTCCGGGCCCGCCTTCGAACGGCTCGAAAACTCGGCGATCGAGCGGATCGTCGTCACCGACACGATCCCGCTGCGACCCGGCGCTCCGGACAACATCACCGTGCTCTCCACCGCCAGCATCTTCGCCGACTCGATCCGCAGCATCTTCACCGACGGCTCGGTCTCGGAGATCTTCGCCGGCGAGAACCAGCTGTTCTGAGCGCCCTGGCGGACGAGCCGCGAAAGCTGCGCCTGGTCGGCCACAAGGGGGCCGATCTGATTGTGCCTGGGAACACGATCGAGTCGTTCCGGGCTGCGGTGGAGGCGGGGGTGGACACGATCGAGCTTGACGTGCTCTGGCTGCGCGATGCGCATCTGCCGCTGGAGCAGCGGGCACCGCTGGTGATCGCCCACGACTGGGAGGACGCGGAGCGGCGGACGCCGCTGCAGCTGACCGAGGCGCTCGACGCGTTCCTGGAGCCGCCGCTCGACCGGGTCGAGATCGACCTCGACATCAAGCTGCCCGGGCGCGAGGAGGAGGTGGTCGAGGCGCTGCGCGAGCGGGGCCTGACCGAGCGGGCGATGATCTCGACGATGGAGATGCACACGCTCAAACGCATCCTCGAGCTGGCGCCGGAGCTGCGGCGCGGCTGGACCTATCCCAAGGTGACCAAGGACTGGGCCTCGAAGCGCTGGGCGGCGCTGCCGATGCGAGCCGCCCTGATCGGGATGCGCACCCACCTGCCGGGCCTGGCTGCCGAGAAGCTGCCGCAGTTCAACGTCGCGGCGATGTGGGTCTACCACCCGCTGATCTCGAAGCGGCTGGCGCGGATCTGCGACCTCGCCGGGGTCGAGCTGATCGCCTGGACCGTCGACGACCGGCGGCGGATGCAGAAGCTGGTCGACCTCGGCGTCCACGGCATCTGCTCGAACGACCCGCGTCTTTTTGAGGAGATCGTTTCCAAATCTGAATAGGATTGAGCAAGGCTGACCGCAACGGTCGTCGAGACGATGTGTTTGGGGCAAAGTGACTGCGAAACAGGGGAAGAAAATCGTCGCGCTGATGGCGGCGGCCCTCGTCGCCTCGGCCCTCGCGCCAGCGGCGGCTGCGCAGGCCGACGGCGTTGATGGCGGCGTCGTTCACCTGAAGCTGACCGATGGGATGAGCAAGAGGTTCGCGAAGGAGGGTGTGCGCCTGTTCGGGTTGAAGCCGGCGAAGGCGAGCAGGGCGGGCCTCGCCCTTCCCGTTTCCGGTGGGCTCCTCGACTCGAAGGGTGGTAGCGGATACCTCTTCCTCGAAGGCGGCTTCAAGCTGGTGGCCGGCAAGCGTTCGGTAAAGGTGAAGCGTCTCGTCTTCAACACCGCCAAGCGCTCGCTCAGCGGCAGGGTCGACGGCGTCAAGATGCAGGTCGCGAGACTCTCCTCCCTGCGGGCGACGATCGACGGCTTCAGCCTCGACCTAGGGCTGAACTGGCTCAAGCCCACCGCCAAGGCCGCCGCTGTCTTCAACCGCAGGCTCGGCGTCGATCGGACCTTCGCCGTCGGGCGCTCCCTCGGGTCTGCCGACGCCGTTGCCGAATTCGAATGGCTGACGATCCGCAGCGGCGAAATCGCGATTACGATCGATCCGGGTTTCGAAGACAAGCTGACCTCGGTCGAAGCCGCGATCTGGAGCTCGGGCTCGGCCAAGCTCCTCGGCACCTTCCCAACGAAGGTCTCGATCCCGGTTGAAGGGGGTCAGATCGCCCCCGACGCCTCCACCGGGGTGCTGTTGACTCAGGGCGGACTCGACATCACCCAGCACGAAGAACCGTTCGACAACTCGATCGCCTTTCTGGATACGAACATCGCCCTCGACTCCCACCTCGTCTCGGGCGACGCCAACTACAACCCGAATCCGAAACAGATCCCGTTCAGCGGGCCGATCGCGACCTTCCCGAATGCGATCGCCGTCCAGAGCGATGCCGAGAGCGGGGCGGTCAGCGCATCGTCAATCCCGGTAGCGCTGCATCCGAATTTCGCATCGGTATTGAACGAAGCCCTCGGTGCCCCGAAGGCGAAACCCGACCTCTTCAGCACCGGCGAAGTGCTGGGAACCGTCTCCTTCCAGGCGCTGACGCGCTAAATCGTTCCCGGCGTCGCCGTCGGCGGGGTGCCGCGGCCGCGTTTGATCTTTACCGCGGACTCCAGGTCTTCCTGGGTGAAGCCGCCGACGGTGGTGCCATCGAGGGCGTAGCGGTAGAGGGCGACGCCGAAGATGCCGCTGAGCGCCTTTGAGACCAGTAGCGAGATCGCCAGCCCGAGCGCGCCGACGACTACCAGCAGCGCCCCGAGGAACGAGGCCGAGGACCAGGCGGCGATGCCGAGCACGATCAGCAGCACCGACGGCAGCACCCCGAAGAGGAAGACGGCGCCTCCGATTGCGATGTTGCCGGTGACCTGCTGGCCCCAGCGCTCGCGGAACATCGAGGCCGAGCGCTTGATCGTGGCGAACGGGCCGGTGCCCTCGATCGCGATCACCGGCACGGCCAGGAAGGTGACCAGCGACCAGGCCATGCCGACCAGCCGCGCCGCGATCTGGCCGCCGAGGCCGCCCTGGTTCTCGAGCACGCCCATCACCGCGCTGATCGCGGTGTTGACCGCGGCCCAGCCGCAGATCTGGCTGAAGCGTTCGCGCGCCACGACGAGTCCGTCGCCGACGGCCGCTTCCTGGCCGCGGAAGATCATGTCGGCGCAGGCCGCCAAACCGACGCTGAAGTAGATGCCGACGACGCTGAGCACGTAGACGCCGATCACGAGCAGCGGGATCGCCCCGGCCAGCGAGTCCTTGTCGAGCAGGTAGAGGCCCGGGCCGAGGAAGATGACCGCCAGCAGAGTCGTCGCGATTGCCCCGTAAAGCGGGAAGCGGATCAGCGAGCGGTGCTCGTTCAGCAGCGCCCAGCTTTTCTTCGTCAATCCCCAACCGCGTTTGATCCTGCTCATCGTTCCTCTCCCTTCGCGCTTTCAGGCAATACGTCGAGCTTCGCCGACTCAGAGGGTTTCGGCAAGGCCCGGCGTCCGCTTGACCCCGCGCTCCTCAAAGTAATCCCACTCCTGTTCGCCCAGCTCGGTTGCCGGCGGGTCGGCGTAGACCCACTCGCGGGCGATCCGGTGCCAGTTGCGCTTCGCCCGCAACTGACCGAGCACGGCGACGACGCCGATTTCCATCCGCCGCCCCATCAGCTCGTCGGCGGGGAGCGACTCGCGCCGCATCAGGTCGAAGTACTCCGAGCGCGGGTCGTTGGTCGACTCGATGATCTTCATCACCCGTTGCGGGGTGATTTCCAGATCGCGGTCCTCCATCACGAACCAGCCGCCCACGTCGCGCATGTGGTCGAGCAGCCGCTCGGCATCGAGCTTCGAGGGCTTCTTGATGAAGCCGAGGTCGTGCAGCGCCTGGCGGAAGGCCTCCGGGTCGCTGCGCGAGGCGGCGTCGAAGGCCCGCTGCTCGAGCAGGATCTGCTCGCGATCGAGCTTCTTCGTCATCCCGAAGTCGAGGAAGGCGACGCGCCCGTCCTTCATCAGGATGTAGTTGCCGGGATGGGGATCGGCGTTGAAGTGCTGCAGGTGGTAGATCGATCCGAAGCTGCCGCGGTAGACGATCTCGCCGAAGCGGCTGCGCTCCTCGTGCGGCAACTGCTTGATCTCCTCGAAGCCCACTCCCTGGACCAGCTCGGTGACCAGCACCCGCCGCCGCGAGAGCCGCGTCACCACTTCCGGCACGTAGATGAAGGGGTGTTCGCGGTAGGCGCGCGAGAAGGAGCGCTGGTTCTGCGCCTCGTACTCGTAGTCGAGCTCCTCCATCACCCGCTCGCGCAGCTCTTCGGCGATCGCCTTGGCGTCGAGCCCCGGCGCGATCGCCCGCGCCAGCCGCACGATCGTGCCGGCGTTGCGCAGATCCGCGTCCAGGGCCTCGGCGATTCCCGGGTACTGGATCTTCACCGCCACCCGCCGCCCGTCGAGCAGCTCGGCGCGGTGGACCTGGCCGATCGAGGCCGCCGCGAAGGCCTCCCGCTCGAACTCGGCGAAGAGCTCGGAGACCGGTTCGCCGTCGTACTCCTCGGCCAGCACCTTCTCGACCTTCTCCCAGGGCATCGCCGGTGCGTCGGTGCGCAGTTTCGCCAGCTGTTCCTGGTAGATCTCGCGGTACTCCTCGGGCAGGAACTCGGTGTCGATGAAAGAGGCGAACTGGCCGAGCTTCATCGCCGCGCCCTTCATCTGGCCCAGCGCGCCGACCATCTTCATCGCCGTCTCCAGGTGGCGCTGCTCCAGCCGCTCCTTGCCCTCCTCCTCGGAGCGGCCGACGTTGGTCGCCTTGGTGCCGGCGTAGCGGGCACCCTGGACGCCGACTATCGAGCCGAGCTTGGCCGAGCGCCGGAGCCGCCCCTTGGGGATCTTCGAGTCGTCAGCCACGCCCGCAAGGTTGCCATAGCTGGCCACGCGGGTTACGAGACAGGTTCCTCGCGGGCGGTTTCTCTATCCTCTCCCGTCCGATGGCGAGCAAACGCTCCACTCTCAAGGTCGCTCCGCGGGCCGATTTTGGCTCACGTTCTTCGCGCCGCATGCGCCGCGAGGGGGTCGTGCCCGGCGTCGTCTATTCCGGCGGCAAGGACGCGAAGCCCTTCCAGGTGAGCGAACGGGACCTCCGCCACCTCCTCAGCGAGGGCGCGGCGCTGTTCGATCTCGAGATCGAGGGCAGCAAAGCCGTTCCGGTCGTCGTCAAGGAAGCCCAGCACCATCCGGTGCGCGGCAGTTTCCAGCACCTCGACCTGATGCAGGTCGACCTGACCGAAGAGATCCAGGCCGAGGTCGCGATCGAGCTCGAGGGCGCCGACAACGCGCCCGGCGTCAAGGGCGGCGGCGTGCTCGAGCACGTCACCCGCGAGATCACCGTCGAAGCACTGCCGGCCGACATTCCCGACAACATCGTTGTCGACGTCTCCGCGATGGAGATCAACGACACCCTGCAGCTCTCCGTCGTTGCCGCTCCCGATGGAGTCAAGTTCGTTGCCGATGACCCGGAAGAGATCACCATCGTCACCCTCTCGCCGCCGCGCGTCGAATCGGTCGAGCCGGAGATCGAGGAGGAGGCCGAGGTGGTCGGCGAGGGCGAAGAGGCTGCCGCCGAAGCCGAGGGCGAGGGCGGCGGCGAGTCGGGCGAGTCCGAGGGCGAGTAGTCCCTGTCACTGTTCCGCCGTCGCGATAGCGGCGAGCAGGGCCGCATCCTCATCGTCGGCCTCGGCAATCCCGGGCCCGAGCACGCCGGCGACCGCCACAACCTCGGTTTCGAGATCGCCGCGGATCTGGTCGAGCACTGGGGATTGGGTAAGCCGCGGAGTAAGTTCAACGCCAAGCTCTGGGAAGGCCGCGCCGGGCCGGGGGGACCGCGAGTGGCGCTGCTGCTACCGCAGACCTACATGAACGCCTCCGGGGACTCGGCTGGGCCGGCGCGTGGCTCGCTCAAGGTCCCGCTCGATCGCGTTGTCGTCCTCCACGATGAGATTGACCTGCCGTTCGGCGAGATCCAGACCCGGATCGGCGGCGGCCTCGCCGGCCACAACGGGCTCAAGAGCCTCAAACGCGGCTTCGGCGACGCCGAGTTCTGGCGAGTGCGGGTCGGGGTTGGGCGGCCGGATTCGACCGACCCCGAGGTTGTCGCCGCCTACGTGCTCGGCCGCTTCCGCGAGCCGAAAGCCGAGGTCGACGAGCTCGTCAGCCGCGCCGCTGAGGAGACCGAGCGCTTGGTCGAACGGATAGCTTCCGAGCCATGAGCGAAGAGAACGGCAGCGCCCCGGAGAACGAGGTCACCAGCTACTCCGTCGACGAGCACGGAGTGGCACTGATCCGGCTCAACCGGCCGAAGGCACGCAACGCGATCGACACCCAGATGTTGGTCGAGCTGCTTGAGCACCTCGCCGTCGCCCGCGGCGACGACGCCGTGCGGGTGCTGGTCTTCAGCTCCGCCGACCACCTCGGTCTCTCGGCCGGGGCCGACGTGCGCGAGGAGCTCGACGACGATGGCAAGGTCCGCCGCATGCAGCTCTTCGCCGACCTCTACGACGCCGTAGTCGCCTTCCCAAAGCCGACGATCGCCGCCTGCCACGGCGACGTGGTCGGGGGTGGCGCCGAGATCGCCGTCGCCTGCGACATGCGGGTCGGCGGTTCGAATCTGCGCATGCGATTCCCTGGCGCAGCCCTGGGCGTGCCGGTCGGCCCGGCCCGCCTCGTCACCCTCTGCGGCCTCGCTGCCGCCAAGTACCTGCTCTTGAGCTCGCGAACCGTCGGCGCTGACGAGGCGCTGCGGATGGGCCTGGTCAACCGCGTCGCCCCGGCGGCCGGGACCGAGGAAGCGGCGCTGGAGCTGGCCGCCGGCGTCGCCACCCATCCCCCCGAGGCCGTCGCCCGTCTGAAGCGGATGCTGCACGAGTGGGACGACGTCGTCGGCCGCTCGGAGGCCGAGGGCAAAGGCCAGGTCGAGTGGCAGCGCTCCGGGCCGGGACTGCCTCAGTCGAACTAACCTCGAAAGGTTCAGATTCCTTGCCTTTTGTCCCCGCCAGGGGATAGGGTCGCCGCGTGATCGTCCCAACGCTGCGCCTCAACCGTCCTGTCCTGCTTGCGACCGCACTGCTTGCCCTGGCGCTGGTCGCGCCCGCCATCGCTTCCGCCGCCGTATACGAAGTCGACAGCACCGCCGACGAAGCCGACGTCCTGTCCAACGGCATCTGTCTCACCGTGGGCGGCAAATGCACGCTCCGGGCAGCGATCGAAGAGTCGAATGCGTCGAGTGGCGTGCGTGACGAAATCACCTTTGATTCCAGCTTCAACGGCCAGCTGGCCGACACGATCGCGCCGGCCACCGCCCTGCCCGCGATCAAAGATCCGGTCAGCATCCTCGGCGGCGACTGCTTCGGCGAAGACGGTCCCGACGCCCCATGCGCCGGGGTCAAAGGTCCCTCGGCCGCCGCCGCGCTGACCGTCGAAAACGCAAACGGGGTGGTGGTTGAAGGTCTCGCGATCACCGGCGCCCAGTTCGGGATCGACGTCGTCAGCGGCTCGGAAGGCTTCGTCGCCCGCAACGACTGGATCGGGCTGAACCTGAACGCCGCCAAAGAAGGGAACCTGACCGGGATCTTCCTCGACCCGGGCTCCGACGGGGCGACGATCGGCGGCCCGGAAGCCTCCGAACGGAACGTCATCGCCGGCAACGAAGGGGACGGCCTCGACCTCAACGGCGCCAGCGAAGCGACCATCCAGGGCAACTACTTCGGCGTCGGCATTCCCGAACCGCTCGGCCTTCCCGGCGGCTCGACGCAGATCGCCAACGGCACGGACATCGAGATCACCGACTCGACGGCGGGCGGCGGCGTCAAAGCCGAAGACAACGAGGTCGGGGCGACGGTCGAAGGCGCCGCCTTCACGAGCCAGGCCTGCGACGGCGGCTGCAACGTGATCTCCGGGGCGAACGGAGCGGGGGTCGACCTCAACGGCAACGGAGCCGGGCAGAACGAGGCACCTGCCTCGGGTCCCACCTCGATCCACGGCAACTTCGTCGGACTGAGCGCCACGGGCACCGGCACCGTCGCCAACGGCAGCTACGGCGTCCTCGCGGGGCACGCCGACAACGTCACCGTCGGTGAAATCCCGCTGGGCGATGCGAACTACTTCGCCGGGAGCGGCGAAGCGATCGCCACCGAAGAAGGCGAAAGCTTCGTCGCCCGCGGAAACACCTTCGGGGTCGGACCCGGCGGGACTCCACTGACGAGACCGGGCAAGGCGGTCTTCGCCCTCGACCAGGGAGTGGCCGTGCCCCCGAACATCGAACAGAACCTGATCTTCGTCGGCAGCATCGGGATCGAACAACGTGGCGGGGTGGGCCACCTGACCGGCAACGAAGTCATCGGCGGCGCGGTCGGGATCTATGCGAAGGGGGAACCCGGCGGCGGTCTGATCGCCAGCAACTTCATCTCGGCGGCGGGCGAAAACGGGGTCCTCGTCGAAGGCCCCGACAACGAAGTGCGCGCCAACACGGTGCTGGAAAGCGGTGAAGCCGGGATCAGGTTCGTCAACCCACCCGGCATCGCGATGACCGGGGGCCTGATCGGCGGCAACACCCCTGAAAAGGAAAACCTGATCTCAAGCAGCGGCGGCCCTGCGATCGAAATCGTCGAAGAAGCGCTCGAACCGGGCAGCGTCACCGAGATCGCCCGCAACCGCGGCAGCGGCAACCAAGGCCTATTCATCGACCTCGTGGGCGGGGCGAACGAAGGGATCCTGCCGCCGGCTCTCACCGCGGCGACCCAGTCGAAAGCCGAAGGCACCGCCGAACCCGAAGCCACGATCCGCGTCTTCCGTAAGGCGAGCGCCGAAACGGGCGAGCTCAACTCGTTCCTGGCCGAAGCGGTCGCCGACGGCAGCGGCAACTGGAAAGTGACCTATGGCTCGATCCCGGCCGGGACGATCGTCGCCGCGACCCAGACCAACGTCAACGGCGGCACCTCGGAGCTGGCCACGACCACGGCTGCGGCGGACCCGAACAACGGTGGCGGCGGTGGCGGGAACAACGGCGGCGGTGGCAACGGCGGCAACAAAGACACGACTCCGCCCGACACCAAGATCACCAAAGCCCCGCCGAAGAAAAGCCACAAGACGACCGCCAAATTCAAGTTCACCTCCAGCGAGGCCGGCTCGACCTTTGAATGCAAGCTCGACAAAGGCAAGTTCAAGAAGTGCAGCTCGCCGAAGACCTACAAGAAGCTGAAGCCCGGCAAGCACGTCTTCAAAGTCCGCGCGATCGACAAAGCCGGCAACGTCGACCCGACGCCAGCCAAGCGCAAGTTCACGATCCTCGGCTGAGCCAATTGGGGTAATAGGCACCGCCTCGAAAGCGGCAATCGAGCCGCTCCCTAGAATCGTTGCCTTGCCCCGGATTCGCTGATCCGGGCGTTTTTGCTGCCATGAGCCTGCGTCCCCTGATCGACATCGCCGCTGAGAACGAGCGCGTTCATGCGCTTGCGGCGCGCGTGCGCGCGGCGGCGGAGGGTGGGGAAGGGGCGACGGTGCGGGCCTCGACGATGCTGCGGCCACTGTTGCTGGCGGCGCTGCTGGAGGACGATCGCGGTCTGGCCGAGCGGCCGGCGCTGCTGGTCGCTCCCGACGACCGCTCCGCCCGCGACTTCGCCGCAGACCTGCGCTCCTACCTGGCGCCGCGGCGGGTGCGGCTCTACCCCTCGCGCGGGACCGGCTATGCCTCCCACGTCAGCCCGCCGCCGCACCTGGTCGGGCTGCGGATCGACGCGCTCGACGCGCTCGGCGCCGAAGCCGACGCGGTCGTCGTCGCCTCGGCGACGGCGCTCGCCGAGGCGGTGCCGGACGCTTCGCTGCGCCCGGCCGGCTTCGCGATCGAGAAGGGTGAGGAAATCGAGCTGGGCGCCGTCGCCGACGACCTCGTCGCCGCCGGCTACGAACGGGTCGAGCAGGTCGAGGAGCGCGGCCAGTTCGCCGTCCGTGGCGGCATCTTCGACGTCTACCCGGCGACCGAGGAGCGAGCGGTGCGGATCGAGCTCTTCGGCGACGAGGTCGAGTCGATGCGCTGGTTCTCGACCTTTACCCAGCGCTCGCTCGGCGAGGCGGAGCGGGTCGAGCTGGCGCCGGCGGCGGAGATGGACGCCGAGCACCGCGAGCTGGCCGAGCTGGTGGCGACGGCCGCCGCCGAGGAAGAGGGCGAGTCGCCGAACCTGGCCGAGGTGCTGCCGCTGGAGCACTTCCGGTCGCCGCTGGAGCTGGTGCCGGAGGCTGCCGCCGTCGTCCTGATCGGCGAGGAGGAGATCGAGCCGGCGCTGCGCGACCACTGGGAGGACGTGACGACGGCGATGCATGCCGATGACGCCCAGCACCTCTACGTCGACGTCGCCGACCCGCTCACCGCCCGCGCGGCTCTCTTGCTGACCGGCGCCGGCGAGGAGGACGAGGACGCCTTCCGCGCCGCCCGCGCCGAGTCGCCCGCCCGCAGCGTCAAGGAGGCCGAGGGCGAGCTGGAGAAACTCGTCCGCTCCGGCTACCGCACCGTCGTCGCCTTCGACAGCCGCGGCGAGGCCGAGCGCGCCCGTTACGGCCTCGATCGCCTCGACGCGCGCCTGCTCGAAGGCGGCCGCCTCTCGCCCGACCCCGGCCTCTCCTTCGCCCAGGCGCGCCTGCGCGAGGGCTTCGTCAGCCCGGAGCTGAAACTCGCCGTCTATCCCTTCCGCCGCCTCGTCCACCGTCGCCGCCGCGTCGAGGAACCAGCTGTGGGCGCCGGCCGCGGCCGCCTCGCCTTCAGCGACCTCCGCGTCGGCGACTACGTCGTCCACGAGGACCACGGCGTCGCCCGCTTCGCCGGCTTCGAGACGCGCGAGGTCGGCGGCGTCACCCGCGACTACCTCTACCTCGAATACAAGGGCGAGGACCGGGTTTACGTCCCCACCGACCAACTGGCGAAGCTGAGCCGCTACGTCGGCGCCGGCGGCGAACCGACGCTCTCGGCCCTGGGCGGCAAACGCTGGCAGAACCTGAAGGCGCGGGCGCGCAAAGCGGCTGGAGCGCTGGCCGGCGAGCTGCTCAACCTTTACGCCGAGCGGCGCGCCCGCCAGGGCCACACCTTCCCGCCCGACGGCGAATGGCAGATCGCGCTGGAGACCGCCTTCCCCTATCGGGAGACGGCCGACCAGTTGGAAGCGATCGAGGCGGTAAAGGGGGACATGGAAGCGGAGCGGCCGATGGATCGGCTGGTCTGCGGCGATGTCGGCTTCGGCAAGACCGAGGTGGCGCTGCGGGCGGCGGTCAAGGCCGCCTCCGACGGCAAGCAGGTGATGGTGCTGGTCCCGACCACGATTCTTGCCCAGCAGCACTTCGGCACCTTCCGCGAGCGCCTCGCCGACCTCCCGTTCCGGGTTGAGGGCGTCTCCCGCCTGCGGCCGCCGGCCGAGGTCAAAGCCGTCCTCAAGGACTTCGAGGCGGGCAAGGTCGACATCCTGATCGGCACCCACCGGTTGCTCTCGCGCGACGTCCGCGCCCATGACCTCGGCCTGGTCGTGGTTGACGAGGAGCAGCGCTTCGGGGTCAAACAGAAGGAGCTGCTGCGGCAGCTGAAGCTGAAAGTCGACGTCCTGGCGCTCTCGGCGACGCCGATCCCGCGCACCCTGCAGATGAGCCTGGCAGGGTTGCGTGACATCTCGGTGATCGAGACGCCGCCGGAGGGGCGGCGTCCGGTCCGCACCTACGTCGGCCCTTACGACGAGGACTTGGTCGGCAAGGCGGTCAACCGCGAGCTCGAGCGCAAGGGACAGGCTTTCTTCCTCCACAACCGGATCGACTCACTGCCCGAGGTCACCGAGCGGCTGCGGGCGCTGGTTCCGAGCGCGCGCTTCCTCGAAGCCCACGGGCAGATGGACGAGGGCCAGCTGGAGGAGACGATGCTGACCTTCCTGCGCGGCGAGGCCGATGTGCTGGTGACGACGACGATCATCGAGTCCGGGCTCGACATCCCGACCGCGAACACGCTGATCGTCGAGCGGGCCGACCAGCTCGGCCTTTCCCAGGCCTACCAAATCCGCGGCCGGGTCGGGCGTTCCCGCGAGCGCGCCTTCGCCTACCTGCTCTACCCCTCGGCCGAGACGCTGACCGAGGAGGCGGCGGCGCGGCTCTCGACCCTCGCCGATCACACCGAGCTCGGCTCCGGCTTCCGCATCGCGATGCGTGACCTCGACATCCGCGGCGCCGGCAACCTGCTCGGTGACGAGCAGTCGGGGCACGTCGCCGCGGTCGGGTTCGAGCTCTACTGCCAGATGATCGACGAAGCCGTGGCCGAGGCCGCCGGCGCTGAGGGAGAAGCCGAATTCCGCGAGGAGGCACCGGAGCCGGTCCGCCTCGACGTTCCCGTCGATGCCTATTTACCGGCCACCTACGTCCCCTTCGAGGCGGCCAAGATCGACGTCCACCGCCGCATTGTCGCCGCCCGCGAGCCGGGCCAGTTGCGGGCGATCCGCGACGAGCTCGAGGACCGCTTCGGGCCGCTGCCGCCGCAGGCCGAGAACCTCTTGAAGCTGCAGCGGGCGCGGATCGAACTGGACCTGGCCGGCGCCCGCAGCGTCGAGTTCCGCGGCGGCCGCCTCAGCGTCACCGGCGTCGAGCTCGACTCCGAGGCGGCGGGTGTTCTGGCCGAGCAGGTCGAGGGCGCGGTCTATGAATGGCGCGAGCAGACGGCGGCGATTCGGGTCGCCGGCGACCCGGAAGAGCGGCTTGCGGCGGTGTTGGCGATGGCGACGGGTCTGCGCGAGGCAAGGCGCGCCGCCGAGCCTGCAGCGGCCTGAACAGAGCCCCGGCGAACCGATTTGACTATGCTGCCGGGCTCGTGGGAGCAAAAGCGGGGCAAAGAGGGAAACCAGATCCGGCCAGAGGAGCGAGGCGCCAGCGTTTCGCGCTGATCCTCTTCGGCCTCCTCTTCGTCTTGCTCTTCGTGATTTTTGCCGCTGCGGAGGGAATCGGTTCCCCGAGCGTCCCTGCCGGTGACATCGCCCTGATTCAGGGAGTGCCCGACCAGCTGAGCCACGTCAGCGAAGAAGAATTTGAAAAGGCACTGGAAAGACAGGCGAGCGGGGCGAAACTGAAAAAGACGCCGCAGCCGGGCGAACCGAAATACGAAGAACTGAAGGAAGCGGCAGTCAAAGAACTGGTCGAAAGGGTTTGGCTGCAGGGCGAGGCAGAAGAACGGGGCCTCTCCGTCACTGAAAAAGAAGTCGCGACGGAACTCAAAACCATCAAAGAACAGAACTTCCCGACCGAACAGGCCTACCAGAAATTCCTCAAGGAATCGAACTTCACCCAGCATGAAGTAAACGAAATCCTGCGTCAGCAGATCCTCACCAAAAAAATCGAAGAAGCGGCCAAAGCTGAAGCGCCCGAACCCACGAGCGCTGAAATCGCGGATTACTACGAAGCCGAAAAGGCGGCCAAATTCACGGTCAAAGCAAGCCGCGACGTCCGCGTCATCGTCAACGAAGACAAGTCGAAGGTTGAAGCGGCGCAGAAAGAACTGGAAAACGACCACTCGCCGGCCAGCTGGAAGAAAGTCACCCAGAAGTACTCTCCGACGACCAAAACCAACGGCGGTCTGACGCCCGGAGTGCAGGAAGAACTCTTGCCGGAAGAATTGAAAAAGCCGATTTTCAGCGCGGCGACGGGCGAACTTATCGGCCCGATCAAATCGGAAAAAAACTACCTCCTGCTCGAAGTCGTCAAATTGCACCCGGCGAAAACGAAATCGCTGAAAGAAGCGGAAGCTGAAATCATCAGCGCTCTGACGCAGGAAAAGCAGCAGGCAGTCTTTAACGAATTCGTCTCCGAATACACGGGCAGGTGGCGGGCCCGCACCCACTGCGCCAGCGGCTTCGTAACTGAACAGTGCGCGAACTTCAAGAGCTCCGGGCATCCGACCGCGCCCGCGGGCTGCTTCGAAGCTAATCCGAAAACGCCGGCAACCGAATGTCCGGCGCCGGTGGCCCAGGCCAAACCGGCCCTGCCGGGCACCGTCACGGTGCTGAAACCGAAGGGCGAACCGCTCGCTCAGCGGCCAAAGCCGGAAGCTTCTGAAGAAGCCGGTACCGAAGTCCCCACGCCTGAAGGCGCTCCCGAAGCGACGCCGGAAGCCGAAGCGGGCTCGGAAGCCGAACCGTCGGGCGAATAGCCAAAACCGCCAGCGCCTAGACCGCGCAAGGTTCTCTGATTAAGCTGCATTTGCCGTGCAGCGCAATGCATTACTCATTTTCGGGGTGCTCTTCACCCTCCTCTTCGTCGGGGTGGCGCTGGCGGTTGGAGTCGGGCCTTCTTCTTTGAGCCTCCCTCCCGGCGAGGTAGTGATCGTCGAAGGCGCCCCTCCCGGCGCCGACACGATCAGCAAGGCTGAACTGGACCAGGAAATGCTGCAGTACGCAACCCTCAGCGGCCTGAAGAAGGTTCCCAGGCCCGGGGATGAAGGCTACGAGCAAGTCAGGGACGAAGCGATGAACAACCTCATCCTCAACGTTTGGGTCGAAATTCAGGCGGAAGAGCTCGGGGTCAAGATAACCGACACGCAAATCGCGAAAGGGCTCCGAGAAAGTGGGGAAACGAGCTTGTTCCGGGAAGCACATTTCACGCCCAAGACGCTCCGGGAGCGCATGAAGGGGGAGTTGGTCTCTCAGAAGATCGGGGAAAAACTGGACGAACAGCTGGCCAAGCCCAGCGGCGATGAAATCCGGGGCTACTACGAAGAAAACCCCGAAGGAAAGTCGTTTGCCGAGGCAAAGGCAGAAGCCACCGCCGCGGTGGAACAGGTGAAGCAGCAGGAAGCTTTCGCCGAAGCCGGCAGCCAGTTTCGGGGGGAATGGCAACCGAGAACCCATTGCGCTGAAGGGTTCGTCGTCGAACGGTGCTCCGGTTATCCCGCCTTCGCTCCCCCCGCTTCGGCAGCGGCTTGCTACGAGGCAGATCCGAAGCAGCCGGCGGAAGGCTGCCCGGCGCCGGTGCCGGCACGGATTCCGGCTCTGCCGGGCAGTGTCAGGCCATGGAAGCCCCAAGGCGATCCCCTCGTCCAGCGGCCAGTTCCCTAGACCGCGCAAGGTTTTCTGAATAAGCTGGACGGCCGTGCAGCGCAACGCATTGATCCTCTTTACCGCCCTCTTCGCCTTCCTCTTCGTCGGCGTGGCGTTGGCTGTCGGAATTGGTTCGTCTTCTGTCAGCGTGCCGCCTGGCGCCGTGGCAATCGTCGAAGACGTACCGCCCGGCCTCGGGACGATCACCAAGGGTGAGTTCGACCAGGCGATGTTGCAGGCGGTCGGATTCACTGGACAGAAGAGACCTCCTAAGCCCGGTGACGAAGGCTACGAACTGCAGAAGTCCGAAGCGCTGGTCGGGCTGATCACTGCCATTTGGCTACAGGGGCAGGCGGAAGCGATGGGAATCGTGGTCAGCAACAAGGAAGTCGCCGAGAAACTCAAGAAGAGCGGAGAAGCGAAAAGCCTTCGAGAAGCGAACTTCACGCGGAAGACCATGTACGAACGCGTGCAAGGGGGGATCCTGGTCCGAAAGATCGAAGAAGCGCTCGCAAAGGAAGCCGAGAAAGCATCGGCTTCGGAAGTCAGGGCCTACCTCGAAGAAGAACCGTTGACGGAAGAAGAACCGCCGCGAAGGAAAACGCTTGCCGAAGCAGGGAGGGAACTTCAGCAAAGCAAGAACCAGGAAGTTTTCACCAAGTTCGATATCGCCTTCCCGGAAACGTGGCAGACGCGCACCCGCTGCGCCGATGGCTTCGTCGTCCCAAACTGCGTCGAGTACCCTGCCTTCGCCCATTCGGGAGTGTCCGCCTGCTACGAAGCGGACCCCAAGGAACCTGCGGAAGAATGCCCGGCGGCGGTGTCGCAGAGCATGCCAGCGCTGCCAGGCAGTGTCACCCCGTTCAAACCGCAGGGTGTGCGCCTCGTCCAGCGCCCTTATCCCGAAGTAATCGAAGGCGGATAGAGGACCTAGCGCGCGGCGCGGTGCCCGGCCGGCTGAATAAACTGCCGCACCCGTGAGCGCCATCGCTTCGATCCACGCGCGCCAGATCCTTGACTCGCGCGGCAATCCCACCGTCGAGGTGGAAGTCGTGCTGGAGTCGGGTGCGCGCGGGCTGGCGGCCGTGCCCTCCGGGGCCTCAACTGGCGAGTTCGAGGCGGTGGAGCTGCGCGACGGCGGCGACGCTTGGGCCGGTAAGGGCGTCAGCCAGGCGGTCGCCAACGTCAACGGTGAGATCGCCAAGGCGCTGATTGGGGCGCGGGCGGTTGAGCAGGGCGCCCTCGACCGGACGATGATCGAGCTCGATGGCACCCCGAACAAGGGCCGGCTCGGCGCCAACGCGCTGCTGGGCGTCTCCCTGGCCGCTGCCAAGGCCGCTGCTGTCGACTCGCGGCAGCCGCTCTATCGCTACCTGGCGGAGCTCTACGGCGGCGGCGAGCCGAGCCTGCTGCCGGTGCCGATGATGAACGTCCTCAACGGCGGCGCTCACGCCGATAACTCGGTCGACTTCCAGGAGTTCATGGTCGTCCCGGCCGGGGCCGAGAGCTTCTCCGAGTGCCTGCGGATCGGGGCGGAGGTCTTCCACGCGCTGAAGAAGTCGCTGTCCTCGCAGGGCCTCTCGACCGCCGGTGGCGACGAGGGGGGCTTCGCGCCCAACCTCGACTCCAACGAGGCGGCGCTGCAGGCCGTGCTGGCGGGCGTCGAGGCTGCGGGCTACGAGCCCGGCCGCGACGTCTTCATCGCTCTCGACCCGGCCACCAGCGAGGTTTTCGACAACGGCTCCTACAAACTCGAGCACGAGGGTCGCACCCTCTCATCGGAGGAGATGGCCGCCTACTGGCAAGACGCCTGTTCGCGCTACCCGATCGTCTCGATCGAGGACGGGATGGACGAGGAGGACTGGGACGGCTGGAAGCTCCTCACCGAGCGCCTCGGCGAGCGGGTGCAGCTGGTCGGCGACGACCTCTTCGTCACCAACACCGAGCGTCTCAAGCGGGGGATCGACACCGGCGTCGCCAACTCGATCCTGATCAAGGTCAACCAGATCGGCACGCTGACGGAGACGCTCGCGGCGATCGACCTCGCGCGTTCCGCGGGCTACACCGCCGTGATGTCGCACCGCTCGGGCGAGACCGAGGACGTGACGATCGCCG
>JBQCCT010000146.1:0-2873 GCA_051961955.1 Solirubrobacterales bacterium | reverse complement strand
CCTCCCCGCAGTTGTCCGGCGGGAACCACCCCCGACTCCCCCACATAGCCGTCGTGATTGCCGACAGCTTCGGGCGCGCATGGCGACTGGGCCAGGCGGAGGCAGCGATCGGCTGCGCCGGGCTCGCACCGCTAGACGATTGGCGTGGACGTGCTGACGCGAGCGGCCAAGAGCTAAGCGCGACGGTCATCGCGATCGCCGACGAGGTCGCAGCAGCCGCCGATCTAGTGCGCACCAAGGACGAGGGCGTCCCCGCGGCTGTAGTCCGCGGCCTAGATCGCTACATCACTGCAGAAGACGGTCCGGGCGCCGCAGCCCTCCGCCGTCCCCGCGCCGAGGACCTCTTCCGCTAGGACGACGCAGGGCGATCGGGGTGACCCCGGAGGAGCCTCCCCATCTTTTGCGACGGAGGGGTCACCCCGATCGCCCTCTCCGCTGGTGTCAGATCTGCAGGACGGCGGCCCCGCGGAGGTGGCCGGTGCGGATGGCGTCTAGGGCCTGGTCGGCTTGCTCCAGGGGGTAGGCCTCGACCTCGGTCTGGACCGGGACTTGGGGCGCCAGGGCGATGAACTCTTCGCCGTCTTGGCGGGTTAGGTTGGCGACCGAGCTGAGGGTGCGCTCGCCCCAGAGGTCGGCGTAGGGGAAGGAGGGGATGTCGCTCATGTGAATGCCGGCGCTGATGATGCGGGCGCCCTTGGCGCTGACCCGCAGCGCCGCCGTCATCAGTGCCCCGACCGGGGCGAAGATAATCGCGGCGTCAAGCTCCTCCGGCGGCGCCTCCTCCGAGGAGCCGGTCCACTCGGCGCCGAGCTCGCGGGCGAAGGCCTGCGTCTCCTCATCGCCCTCGCGGGTGAAGGCGAAGACGCGCCGCCCTCGGTGCACCGCCACCTGGCAGAGGATGTGGGCGGCGGCACCAAAGCCGTAGAAGCCGATCCGCTCCGCGTCCCCGGCCAGCCGCAGCGCCCGGTAGCCGATCAGCCCGGCGCAGAGCAGCGGCGCCGCCTGCAGGTCGGGGTAGCCCTCCGGGATCGGGAAGCAGAAGCGCTCGTCGGCGACCGCCGCCTCGGCGTAGCCGCCGTCGAGGTCGTAGCCGGTGAACCTCGCCCGGTCACAGAGGTTCTCGCGGCCGCTGCGGCAGTAGCGGCATTCGCCGTCGGTCCAGCCCAGCCAGGGCACGCCGACGCGCTCACCGGGCGCGAACCGCGCCGCCCCCTCCCCCGCCTCGCGCACGACGCCGACGATCTGGTGGCCCGGCACCAGCGGCAGCTTCGGCTCGGTCAGGTCGCCGTCGACGATGTGGAGGTCGGTGCGGCAGACGCCGCAGGCGCGGATGTCGAGCAGGACCTGTCCGGGGCCGGCGACCGGCTCAGGTAGCTCCGCCAGCCGGAGCGGCTGCCGCTGCTTCTCGAGGACCATCGCCCGCATAGGTCTCGATGATCTCGTACAGGGTGGTCCGCTGCGCCGGCTCGCGCCCGGCCGCCCGCGCCGCCTCAATCAGCTGCGCCGGCTCCAGCCGCACCCCGTGCTGCGAGCCGGCCATGCGGGAGATGTTCTCCTCCATCAGCGTGCCGCCAAGGTCGGTGACTCCCCAGCGCAGCGCCTCGGTCGCCCCCTCCAGCCCCATCTTCACCCAGCTCGCCTGCAGGTTCGGGATCGTCCGCCCCAGCGCCAGCCGGAAGGCGGCGGTGTGCTTGAGATTCTCCCGCATCGAGATCTCCTCGATCCCGTGGGTGCGACCGAGCAGGGTGTTGAAGGGGATGAAGCTGAGCGGGACGAACTCGGTGATGCCGCCGGTCCGCTCCTGCAGCGCCCGCACCACCCGCATGTGGCGGGCCAGCTCGCGCGGCTCCTCAATGTGGCCGAACATCACCGTCGAGGTCGAGCGCAGGCCGGCGCGGTGGGAGGCCTCGATGATCTCGACCCAACGGTCGACCGGCAGCTTGTTCGGCGAGATTCGCTGTCGCACCCCGTCGTCCAGCACCTCGGCCGCGGTGCCCGGCGTCGAGCCCAGCCCGCACCCGAGCAGGTACTCGAAGACCTCCAGCGGCTCTTTGCCGGAGCGCTCGCAGGCCCAGTTGATCTCCATCGGCGAGTAGGCGTGCAGGTGCAGTTGCGGCGCCACCTCCTTCGCCAGCCGCAGCCAGCGCCCGTACTCCTCCAGCGTCAGGTCGGGATGGATGCCGCCCTGCATGCAGAGCTCGGTGGCGCCGAACCCGACCGCCTCGTGGATGCGCGCCGCGAAGTCCTCCTCCGAGACTTCGTAGGCGTCGGGCGACCGCCGCCCCTGCCCGAAGCCGCAGAAAGCGCAACCGACGACGCAGACGTTGGTGAAGTTGATGTTGCGATTGACGACGAAGGTGACCGTGTCGCCGGCAAGTTCCGCCCGCAGCTCGTCGGCGGCAACCCGCATCTCCTCGATCACCTCGGGACGGGTCTCGGCGAAGAGGGCCGTGAGCTCGTCCTCGGTTAGCTCCTCCCCCTCGCGGCCCTTGGCAATCGCTCGCTCGGCTAGGTGAGGAGCAATGACCTCTTCACTGCGCCGACCTGACCCTCTGCGCGGAATGAAGCTCCAGTACTTCAGCTTGATCACGTCCAGCACCCCCTGCTCCATCCACTCCGGGTCCATGTACTGCGGATAGACGCACAACCGCTCCGTCAGCGCATACCCCCGCGGAGCCAGCTCCTTCCGCACCTGATGCGGTGAAGGGAAGGGCTCCTCCGGACTGATGTGATCCCCATTCGCGGACAGCCCCCCAAGATCCGTAGCGCCAGCCTCAACCAAATCCGGCCAGAACTCCGACAGATTCGGAGGCACCTGCACCCCCACATCAGGCATCAATCTCCGGCACTCTTGGATCAGCCTTTTGATCTCC
>JBQCCT010000145.1:0-11902 GCA_051961955.1 Solirubrobacterales bacterium | reverse complement strand
TGTGCTTCTTTTGGACTGCCGCGCGTGCTGCCGCCCCGGTTCCGAGGGCGGGGTCGTTCCCCGTCGCCATCTGCACGAAGACCACCGTCCACAGCAGCACGAAGCCGACGATCGCGGCCGCCACGACCCGTCGCCGCAACTGCCCGGTACGCCGCTTCATTGCGTCGATCTTGCGCTGGCCCCGCCGCCGCGCGAGATCGCGATCGAGCGGCCCCATCAGCCCCACGACCCCGCGGCGGAGAAGCTGAGCAGCGCCAGGCCGACGCCGATCGCCAGCGCGGCCATGATCGCAGCGAGTCGCAGTCCGGCTCCGCTGAGACGTGGCCCGCTGCGGCGCCGGTCGGCGAACGCCGGACCCGGCAGCTCGAGGATATGGCCGAGGACGTGGACAGTCATCAGCGCGAACCAGGCGATGAAGCTGACCTTGTGCAGGAATCCCAGCTCGTTATTGCGGCCGACGTGGAACAGGGCGACCCCGGTGCCGAAGAGGGCGACGGTGGTGAAGACGACACCGGGAGCGAGCAGCCGCAGGGCGATCTGCGGCGGACCCTTGCTCACGTAGGCGGGGGAGCCGAGGTGGTAGCGACCGAAGCGGTAGGCGGTGCTGGCGAGCTTGGCCGCCACCGGGCCGAGCAGGAGCATCCCGATCAAGATGTGCTCCTCGCGCAACTGCCCGATCAAGGGGATCGTCGCCCCCTCGACTGCGAGCAGGACCAGGAGCAGGGCGCCGAGCGCGGCGGTGAGCCGACCGTTGCTGGCTACGCCATCCTCGCCCCCCGCGACGAGGAGGCTTTCTTCGGGCTTGAACACATAGCGATCTTCGGCGCCGCCGCTTCGTGCCCCCTAAGCGTCGGATGAGAGTTTTCTCAGGTCTCAGGTGCTGAAGTTCGACAGTTCGAAGGCGGCCCTGGCACCGCCGAGCGGCGAGTCCTCGACCCAGATCCGCCCGCCGTGCGCCTCGACGAGCTCCCGTGAGATCGCCAGCCCGAGGCCGCTCCCCCCGGTGTCCCGTCCCCGTGCCGGATCGACCCTGTGGAAGCGCTCGAAGACGCGCTCGCGCTCCGACGGCGGGATGCCCGACCCGTCGTCGTCGACGCGCACCGTGACCCGGCCGTCCACGGCCGTCGCGCTCACCACCACCCGCCCCGAGTCGCCGGCGTGGCGGCGAGCGTTCGCGAGCAGGTTGCGGACGACGCGGGCGAGCAGGTCAGGGCTGCCGGCAACCTGGCCCTCCGCCAACTCTCCCAGCTCGACCCCCGAGGCATCCGCCGCCGCCAGCTCGCGCAGGAGGGCGGCAAGGTCGACCTGGCTCACCTCGATCTCCGAGCGCTCGTCGAGCTGGGCCAGAACGAGCAGCTCCTCGACCATCGCTTCCATCCGCTCCATCTCGGCGAGCGTCACCGTCTTCACCCGCCGTATCTCCTCGGCGTCCGCACCGGGACTGCTGGCGAGCACTTCGAGCTGGCCGCGGAGCGCCGTCAGCGGCGTGCGCAGCTCGTGCGAAGCGTCGGAGACGAAGCGTCGCTGCCGTGAGAAGGCGAGGTCGAGGCGCTCGAGCATCCTGTTGAAGCCGGCGATCAGCGCCCGCAGCTCAGGTGCCGCCGCCGGCTCCTCGCCCAGCCGCGGCGTCAGGTCCCCGGAGTCGACCTCCTCGGCGCTGGCGGCCATCCGCCGCAGGGGCGAGGCGGTGCGGGCGGCGATCAGATAGCCGCCGAGGAGCGCCGCCACCAGCGCGATGCCGCCAACGATGAAAAACGTTCTTTCGACCTCTTCCTGGGCGTCGGAGATCGGCGAAATTCTCTGGCTTCCGTCAGCCTCTGCTCCGGAGCCCGCCGCGCGATGCTCGCGTCTCTCCTCGTGACCGATGATGTGGGACTCGTCGGCCATCTCCCCGCGGACGAAGACGAAGACGGCGCCGAAGGCGATCAGGACGAGAGCGCCGATCGAGAGGGCGAGCCTTGCCCGCAGCCCGAGCGCTGTCCAGGCGGCTCTCACCGGCGCTCGCTCAGCTTGTAGCCGACCGAGCGCACCGTCTCGATCGGGGTGGGGGAGCCAGGGCGGTCGAGCTTGCGGCGCAGGTAGCCGACGTAGACCTGCACGACGTTGGTGCCCGGATCGTGGTCGTACTCCCAGACCGCGGTGAGAATCTCCGCATGGGTGCAGACCCGGCCCGCGTGCCGCATCAGGTAGGCGAGCAGCTCGGCCTCCCGCTTGGGGAGATCGGCGACGACCCCTTCACGCTCGGCGCGGCGGGCAACCAGGTCGAGACGGATTCCGGCGGCCTCAAGCGCCGTCGTCGCCTCGCTTCCGGCTTGGCGCAGGTGAGCCCGCACCCGGGCCGCCAGCTCCTCGAAGGAGAACGGCTTGGTCACGTAGTCGGTTGCGCCCTGGTTGAGTCCCTCGATGCGATCGGCGACGTCGGCCTTGGCCGTCAGCACGATCACCGGCAACCCCGGCTTGCTACGGCGGATCGCCGCCAGCACCTCGAGCCCACCGCGGCCTGGGAGCATCCGGTCGAGGACGACGAGGTCGAAGGCGTGGTCGAGGGCCAGCCGCTCGCCCTCAGCACCGTCGGCGACGGTCCGAACCGTGAAGCCCTCTCTTGAAAGGCCGCGCTGGAGGAAGTCGGCGATCGCTGACTCATCCTCGACGATCAGGATCTCCACGGCGGCGATGCTAGTGGGATCGTCCCACGCCAAACAGAAAATTGGCTCCGGGAAGGGAATCCCGATGCCGGAGGAGGGACTCGAACCCCCGACACGCGGATTATGATTCCGCCTCCGAGTTTCCGGCTGGCTTCGGATGGTAGCTATTTCGGCTCTAGAGAGCCAAGCCCTATCAAGCCAACCGTCCGACACTTCCGGCTGTTTGCGGGTGTCGCCTTGCCACCCCCTTGGCCACCCCGGGGATCGTTAGCGATGACGGTTCACCAGCGCCCGCCGTGCCCGTCGCTACGTTTCCGGAATGGCGATGGTCCCAGCGATTTGCGATTCCTGCGGCGTGATTTGGGGCGCCGAAGGCGTCATTGGCGGGACCGGCGCAACGAACATCCAGATCACCGGTAGCAAGGTCGGGCCGTGTCCGAATTGCGGCAGCATGGGAAGCATCCCCGATGGCATTTATGACCTGCAAGACGACGCGCTCAAAGTTGTTAAGGCGGCCGGGACCACCGAGGAGAACTTGCAGGGCCTGATCTCGCTGCTGGAAAGTCTCCGAGAGTCCGAAGCATCGAGCGCCGAAGTGATCGAGACCGTCGAGCGCGAGGCGCGCCCGCCGAAGACTCATGGCAAGGGCAAGCAACGGAAGTCGCGAAAGCGGCGTTAATCAACCCAGGCAACTAGTTTCTCCCTATCGTCGGGCGCTGGGCCGATCCTCTTTTGCCCACCCTCGACTGCTTCATCCAAGAAATCAGCGCTGCCAACGCCGGAATCCATTAGGTGCACGTAGGTTTTGAGGGTGAAGCCGGGTTCAGCATGGCCTAGCCAAGCCTGAACCTGCTTCACGTTCCGGCCAGCCTCAAAGAGCAAGCTGGCGCAGGTGTGGCGGAACGTATGGAAGGAGACAGCCGAGCGCACCTTTTTCTTGCCCTTGACCTCCACCTCAACCTTGAATCCGACCCAATGGCGGCGGGAGAAGCAGTTTCCCTTACATATCGTTAGATGGAGCGTGATCCGCGACAGACCCCGCAGCCCCAGCCCTACCTGGGCGAGGCGATCCGCGCGCTGCGCAGGAAGCGCGGGCTCAGTCAGGAAGCGCTCGCGCCAGAAGCGGAAATCACGCCGGGCACCCTCTCCTTAATCGAGCGCGGAGAAGCCAACCCAACCTGGGGCTATCCTCGACTCACCTGAGATCGCGGCGCTCATAGCCGAGCTTGAGGAGACCCGCTGGACGGGACGGCCCGGATATCCAATCCGGGCGCTTGTCGGATTGACGCTGGCCAAGTCTCTCTATCAGCGGCCCGTGTGGACCCAGACGGTTGCCCTGGCGAACGAACACGCGGGCCTGCGGGAAGCCCTCGGCGGAGAGGCTTCATGCGAAGCGGGGCGAGGAGTTCGATCGGCTGTTCGAGCACCTGCCGACCGACGGCGAGGGCTAAGCGAGCAGTCAGTCGGTTTCGTTCGCAGGGGCGAAGCTCGCCTCATGAGCTTGCGTTTAACGCTGCCGGGGTGCCCTAGGCGAGGACGACGCCGAAGCGATCATCGAAAGTCTCGCGCTCCTCGATGGCGATAGCTTGTGCAAAGCGGCTCGCGGTGACGGTGAAGTGATCGAGGAAACCCATGCTTCCCAAGAGGACAAGACCGTCGCTGTGCCAGCCGTCGATGAAGCCGACTTCGGCCTGCCACTCCCGGTAAGCACCTTCCTCCGCGTCGCTCGGGTGCAAGCGCAGGCTGATCGTCTTGTATCGAGCAACGACCACTCGGCCGCCGACGGCGTGCGTGGCTTCTCCCTCGGGATTGTCCAGATCAAGCTCAAGCTGCTCTGCGAGCAGGTTGCTCGCGAGGATCGCGTCGGCTCCGGTATCGACCAAGCCGGTTAGCTGCCACGTGCTTTGCTCGCCGTGGGCCAGGGAGATCGGCACAAAAGGGCGATAGACCGGCGCGTCTAGCCGAGTGGACTGCGCGTCCTCTCGGTAGGGATAGAGCCAGGGCAGTGGGCGTTCAGCCAAGGCCGACGTAAATTGGCTCGTCCGCGTGCGGCACCCGGCCATGCACCACGACGTGGTTGCGCCCCTTGGCCTTTTCCAGCACGACCTTCGGATCGTCATCGGCGAGGACGATCTCGCCAGTGCGAGCGTCGATGGCGACGAACTTGCCCTCGTAGCCCTTGAAGTTGGTGCGGATCGGTTTCACGCAACTGATGATAGCCGCCGCCCCTGCGGATATTTCAGCGCTAGACCCTTGCCACTTTCCTTGCCACCCCCTGCCAAATCAGACTCTCTGGACCTCGGGAAGCGGCGCACTCCGCTTTGTAGTGCGATGCCGGAGGAGGGACTCGAACCCCCGACACGCGGATTATGATTCCGCTGCTCTAACCAGCTGAGCTACTCCGGCGGGGAGGAGGATGGTAGCGGTGCAAGGGCCCGGCGGATCCGGAGGTGGTGGGTGGTCGGCGATGCGGCCGGTGCTGGTCGCTTTTCTGCTGGTCGCGGATGCTTTTGCGGTGCTGTCGCTGGCGATCGTTCACCCGCGGGGATGGCTGCCGCCCTTCATTGGGTTTGGGGTTGTCCTGGTGGGGCTGATCTGGTTCGAGATCTGGTCGATTGGACACCGGCACGACGACGACTGAAAATCTTGGTGGTGCCCAGGGAGTGACAGATTGCACAAATATCCTGCAAGTAAGGCCCTTGCAGGGAAAATCAATGCAGCGAACGCACAGCACGGTTAGGGTGGGGCCCGTGCCAGCGGAACTGGACAGGGCGGTGAGGACGGTGGTCCGACAGTGCATGGGAATCCAGCCCGGCGAGGATGTGCTGGTTGTCTGCAACCCCGTGACTGAAGAGATCGGCGCCCTGATGCGGATCGAGGCGCAGGGAGAGGGCGCCGACGCCACGCTCGCCGTCATCTCCGAGCGCGACTCGGCCGCCGCCGAGCCACCGGCCGCGGTGGCGGCGGCGATGGCCGCGGCCGACGTGGTCCTGGCGCCGACGATCCAGTCGCTCTCCCACACCGCCGCGCGCAAAGTCGCCAGCGACGCCGGCGTGCGTATCGGCACCCTGCCGGGCGTGACCGAAGAGATGCTGGGTCGGCTGATGACCGGCGACCTGGAGGAGATCCGCCGCCGCGGCTGGGCCCTCGTCACCGCGCTCAACCGCGGTGCCGAGGCGCGGATCACTTGCGGCCACGGCAGCGACCTGCGGATCGGTCTTGAGGGGCGCCTTGGCATCGTCGACGCCGGCGAACTCGGCAACCGCGGCGCCTTCGGCAACCTGCCCTGTGGCGAGGGCTTCATCGCCCCACTCGAGGGGACGACGGAGGGCAAGCTGGTCGTCGACGGCTCGATCGCCGGCGTCGGCCTGCTGGAGACGCCGGCCGAGCTGACCGTTCGCGAAGGTCACCTGGTCGAGGCGACCGGTTCCGCCGGGGCTCAACTGATGGAGCTCCTCACCATCCATGGCGAGGACGGCACCAACGTCGCCGAGCTCGGAATCGGCACCAACGAAGAGGCGATCCTCACCGGCAACATCCTCGAGGACGAGAAGATCCTCGGCACCTGCCACGTCGCCTTCGGTGCCTCGGCGGCGATCGGCGGCACCGTGCAGGTCCCCGTCCACCTCGACTGCGTGGTGCTCGAACCGACGGTGGAAATCGACGGCGAGACGGTCGTCAGCGGCGGCGAACTGCTGGTCTGAGGACCGCCGAGGATGCCGCCCCTGCTCGCGGTTCCGAACGTCTCCGAGGGGGGCGACACCGAGCGGCTCGGTCGCCTGGAGCAGGCCTTCACCCGCGGCGCCACGCTGCTCGACCGCCATACCGATGCCGACCACGGCCGCACCGTCTTCACTCTTGCCGGCCAGCCCGGCGCCCTGACGGAGGTGCTCGTCGCCGGCGCCGAGGAGGCGGTGGAGACGATTGACATGCACCGCTACCGCGGCGTCCACCCGGCGATCGGTGCCCTCGACGTCTGCCCGATCGTCTGGTTCCACCGCGACGACCGCGAGGCCGCCCGCGCCGAGGCAGTCACGGTCGCGACCCAGATCGGCGGCCTCGGCATCCCCGTCTTCCTCTATGGCGAGCTGGCGCGCGATCCCGGCCGAGCTGAGCGCGCCTACTTCCGCAACGGCGGCCTGTCGGAGCTGTGGCTGCGGATGGAGTCGGGTGAGCTGCAGCCGGACTTTGGTCCCGACCTGCCGCATCGCACCGCCGGGGCGACGCTGGTGACGGCGCGCCCGCCGCTTGCCGCCTTCAACATCGAGCTCGACACCGGCGAGATTGAGATCGCTCAGGCGGTGGCGGCGGGACTGCGCGAGGCGGGCGGCGGCCCGCCCGGGGTGCGGGCGATCGGCCTGCTGCTCTCCAGCGGTCGCGCCCAGGTCTCGACCAACGTCCACGATCCGCTCAGCGTGCCGCTGGCGGAGATCGTCGAGCGGGTGCGGCGGCTGGCGGCGCCGCTGGGTGCGCGCCCAGTCGAGGCGGAGTTGGTCGGCCTGATCCCGCAGGACGCCCTCACCGGCTACCCGGCCGACATGCCGATGCGCGGCTTCGATCCCCGGCGCCACGTAATCGAGGCGCGGCTCGCGTCCGCAACCGACTAGATTTCGAACTGCATCAAATTTCCATCCCAGCAGGGCGGAAATTTGATGCAGTTCGCTCAGCTATGGCTCAGACGAGGAAAAAGCGTCAGCGCAAGCGCCGCGGCACCCAGGGCGGCCGAGTCGACGCGAACCCGCGCCGCAGCAAACCGCGCACCCGCGCCGAGGCGAAATCTCAGGCGATGGCCAAACGCAGGCCCGGTCCTAAACAGGACCTGCCGCCGACCTGGCGCAACTCGTTCGTGCGCGGCATCTTTGCCGCGGTCATCTTCGGCGTGCTGCTGATCGTCCTCTTCAAACGGCCGGTCGGCGCCTCACTCGTCTTCGCCCTCTTCATGCTGGTCTTCTACGTCCCCGCCGGCTACTACATCGACATGGCCCTCTGGCGGCGGCGCGAGCGGGCCCGCATCCGCGCCCGGCAGCAGTAGGGCGACGATGGCTCTCGACGTCGAGATGCTCACGGTCGGCCCGGTGGCCGAGAACTGCTTCCTGCTCCGGCGCGCGGGCTTCGATCGGCTGCTGGTCGTCGATCCCGGCGAGGAGCCGGAGCGCATCTTGGCGGCGATCGAGGCGACGGGAGCGCAGGCCGAGGCGATCCTGATCACCCACTGCCACTTCGACCACATCGGCGCGGTGACGCCAGTGGCGGCAGCGACCGGGGCGCCGGTCTACTGTCCGGAAGTCGAGACGCCGATGCTCGAAGACATCATGGCCTTCGTCCCTTGGGAGGGCTTCGGCCCGTTCGAGAGTTACAAACCTGACAAAACCGTCGGCGGTGGCGAGACGTTGGAGCTGGCGGGGCTGGAGCTCGACGTCATCTTCACGCCGGGCCATAGCCCTGGCCATGTCACCTACGCGGTACGCGGCGAGGATGCGCTCTTCTCCGGCGACGTGCTCTTCCAAGGCTCGGTCGGTCGCGTTGACCTGCCCGGCGGCGATGGCCCGACCCTGCTCGCCTCGATCGGCCAGCTGCTGGACTGCTTCCCGGACGAAACCGTCGTCCACCCGGGCCACATGGGCCTAACCACGCTCGGTGCCGAGCGCGCGACGAACCCGTTCCTCGGTTCGCTGATGCGTTGATCCAGGCTCTGCGCGCCCGCCGCGGTACTTGACCACACGTCGTTTGACCTCAAGTCACTAAGGTCGCCGCAAATGGCGAGCAAGTTCCAGGCACCCCGCGGCACCTTCGACGTACTGCCCGAGCAGGCGCGCGCCCGCGAACGGCTGCAGCGCGCCGCCATCGCGATCTTCGCCCGGGCTGGCTACGAGTCGATCGCGACGCCGGCCTTCGAGGACACCGACCTCTTCGAGCGCGGTGTCGGTCGCTCGACGGACATCGTCCGCAAGGAGATGTTCACCTTCGAAGACAAGGGCGGGCGCAGCCTCACCCTGCGGCCGGAGGGGACCGCCTCGATCTGCCGCGCCTACCTCGAGCACGGCATGCACAAACAGGCGCAGCCGGTAAAGCTTTTCTACCTCGGTCCCTTCTTTCGCCACGAGCGCCCGCAGGCCGGCCGCTACCGCCAGTTCCACCAGCTCGGGATCGAGTGCATCGGCACCGACTCGCCGCTCGCCGACGCCGAGGTGATCATGCTGCTCTCGGACCTCCTCGGCGAGCTCGGTGTGCCCGGGGTGGAGCTGCGGCTCGGCAGCCTTGGCTCCCTGGACGCCCGCCTCGCCTACCTGGAGGACCTGAAGGCGCATCTGCACGCCCACGCGGGCGAGCTCTCCAAGGACGTGCGCGAGCGGATTGACATCAACCCGCTGCGCGCCTTCGACTCCGACGACGAGGGGACGCGGGGGGTGATGGCAAGCGCGCCGACGATCGTCGAGCGGCTCGAGGGCGAGGACGCCGCGCACTTCGCCGAGGTAAAGGCGCTGCTCGACGCCGCCGGGATCGCCTACGTCGTCGACCCGACTCTGGTCCGCGGTCTCGACTACTACACGCGCACGATCTTCTCTTTCGTCTGCGACCAGTTGGGGGCGCAGTCGGAGATCGGCGGCGGCGGCCGTTATGACGGCCTGATCGAGCAGCTCGGCGGGGCACCGACGCCGGCGGTGGGCTTCGCCGCCGGGATCGAGCGGATCCTGCTGGCGCTGGACGAGGAGGAGCCGGCCGCCGGCCGTGACGCCTTCGTCGCGATCGCAGATCCCTCGCAGCGGCAGCGGGCGATGGCGCTCGCGGTCGAGCTGCGCCACGCTGACGTCTCGGCCGAGGTCGACCTCGGCGGCCGTGGCCTCAAGGGGCAGCTGAAACATGCGAACCGGATCGGCGCCCGCCGCGTCCTCATCCTCGAGGCCGACGGCAGCGCCCAGCTGCGCGACATGACCACCGGGGAGCAGCACCCAGCCGATCCCGGCAACCTTGTCGATGAGATGACCGGAGGGGAGAAATGAGCGAGACGGAGCCGGCTGCTGAGAGCTTCCCGAATATGGCGCTTTTGCGGCACGAAGGATCTGCCGCGACTGACTTCCCGCCGCTGCGCCACAACGACTACCGCGACGCCTGGTGCGGCCAGGTGCTGCCCGACCGGGTCGACTCGCAGGCGCGGGTCTCCGGCTGGGTCAACCGCCGCCGCGACCACGGCGGCCTGATCTTCATCGACCTGCGCGACCGCACCGGCATCGTCCAGCTCGTCTTCAACCCCGACAGCTCCGGCGAGTCGTTCGAGCTCGCCCACAAGCTGCGCGCCGAGGACGTGCTGAGCGCGACCGGCACCGTCGTGCGCCGCTCCGAGGACACGGTCAACCCCGAGCTCGCCACCGGCGAGGTCGAGCTGCTGGTAACCGGCGCCGAGCTGCTGGCCGGCTCCGAGACGCCGCCGTTCCAGGTCGAGGGCTTCAGCGGCGAGGTGGGGGAGGACATCCGCCTGCGTTACCGCTACATCGACTTGCGCCGCGAGCAGATGCAGCGGGCGCTGGCGCTGCGCCACCGCGTCGTCGCGGCGATGCGCGAGTTCCTCGACGACGAGGGCTTCCTCGACATCGCGACGCCGGTGCTGACCCGCTCGACCCCCGAGGGCGCCCGCGATTTCCTCGTCTCCAGCCGCCAGCAGCCAGGTTCCTTCTACGCGCTGCCGCAGTCGCCGCAGCTGTTCAAGCAGCTGCTGATGGTCTCCGGGTTCGAGCGCTACTACCAGGTGGCGCGCTGCTTCCGCGACGAGGCGACCCGGGCCGACCGCCAGGCCGAGTTCACCCAGCTCGACGTCGAGATGTCCTTCGTCAACGTCGAGGACGTGATTGCGGCCAACGAGAGGCTGCTGGCCCACGTCTTCGCGCGCGTCGGCGGGCCGGAGATCGAGGTGCCGATGGAGCGGATGGGCTACGACGAGGCGATGGACCGGTTCGGCACCGATCGGCCGGACCTGCGCTTCGGCATGGAGCTGGTCGACCTCGGCGACGCCCTGCGCGAGACCGAGTTCAAGGTCTTCCGCTCGGTGCTGGAGGAGGGCGGCTCGATCCGCGGCCTCAACGCCGGCCGCCGCGAGCTGCCGCGCTCCGAGCTCGACGGCCTCATCTCCCGGGCCCAGGAGCTGGGGGCGAAGGGGTTGGTCTGGGCCTTCCGCGAGGGCGAGGGCTGGCGCTCGCCGACCGCCAAGTTCCTCAGCGAGGCCGAGCTCGCCGACCTCAACCGGCGCCTCGGCGCCGAGGAGGGGGATCTGCTGCTGCTGGTCGCCGACAAGCGCCAGGTCACCGACGCGGTGCTGGGGCAGATGCGGCTCGACCTGGGCGAGAAGTTCGGGGTGATCGACGAGAGCGAGAACCGCCTGGTCTGGATCGTCGACTGGCCGCTGATGGAGTGGAACGCAGGGGAGAAGCGCTGGGACTCGCTGCACCACCCGTTCACGGCGCCGGCCGGCGAGTTCGACCCCGACGATCCGGGCCCGGCGCGAGCGCAGGCCTATGACGTGGTCTGGAACGGGCAGGAGCTGGGCGGCGGTTCGATCCGTATCCACAGCGCGGAGACGCAGGCGGCGGTGTTCGCCGCCCTCGGCATCGACCGCGAGACCGCCGAGGCACGCTTCGGCTTCCTGCTCGAGGCGCTGCGCTACGGAGCGCCGCCGCATGGCGGCATCGCCTACGGGGTGGACCGGATCGTCCAGCGCCTCTCCGGCGCCGAGACGATCCGCGACGTGATCGCCTTCCCCAAGACCGCCTCCGGCTTCGACCTGCTGACCGGCGCCCCGGCCCCGGTCGACGAGCCGCAGCTGCGCGAGCTCGGCATCGGCATCCACAAGCCCAAACTCGCCGGACATTGAGATGGTCGCCCCTCGGACCACACTGAGGGCGGTCTGACGTGGCCCTGCGGGACTGGATCCCCCGCAGGTGGCGGCCGGGTCCCGGTCCCGGCCAGACGCCGGTCTACGTCGACGACCCCAGCTTCGACGGCTGGGAGGTGGTGCGCGACTTCATGGATGTGCGGACCGCCCGCGCCTGGCACCAGTCCCTGATCGAGGCCGGCTTCGAGGCGGTGCTGACCGCCGACTGGCCGCTCGACCGCTTCGGCCGCGGCGACATCGCCCTCCGCGTCCCGCCCGAACAGTGGAGCGAGGCCGAGTGGCACCTCTCCAACCTGGATTAGCTGGCCACGGGGAGGGAGTCGGGGGGGGGGCGCCCGCGGCCAAAAGGGGGGGGGGCGGCGCGGGCGCCCCC
>JBQCCT010000144.1:0-3225 GCA_051961955.1 Solirubrobacterales bacterium | reverse complement strand
TGACCCCGCCGAGATTGATGTCGAGCACGCGCCGCCACTGCTCCTGGCTGATGTAGACGTAGAACCCGAATTCGTCGGTGCCGGCGTTGTTGACGAGAATGTCGGGCTCGCCGACCGCGGCGACGGCGGCGCGGGCGGCCTCGAGGTCGGTGACGTCGAGCTCGACCGCGTGGCCGGTGATCTCCCCCGCCACCTTCTCGGCGCCCTCGACGTTGACGTCGCCGACCCAGACCTCGGCTCCCTCGGCCGAGAGGCGCGCGGCGATCGCGGCGCCGATGCCGCTCGCCCCGCCGGTGACCAGCGCCTTGCGTCCCTCAAGCCTCATAGGGCCCGCAGCATAGACTGCGCGGCCTTGCCCGCGACGATGCGCAGCGCGAAACTGTGACCCAAGAACCGATCCCGATCATCGGCGGCACCGGCGCTCTCGGTGCCGGCCTGGCCCGCCGCTGGGCGCAGGCGGGCGTGCCGATCGTGCTTGGCTCCCGCGCGGCCGAGCGGGCCGAGGAGGCGGCGGCGAAGATCCGCGACGCCGTCCCCGGCACCGAGGTCACCGGCCTGGAGAACGCCGAGGCGGCGACCAAGGCGGAGATCGTCTTCCTCACCGTCCCCTTCCGCGCCCAGTCGGAGAACCTCAACAACCTGCGCGAGGCGCTGCGCCCCGGCCAGATCCTGGTCGACTGCACCGTCCCCCTCGCCGCCGCGGTCAGCGGCAAGGCGACCCGCTCGCTCGGCGTCTGGCAGGGATCGGCCGCCCAGCAGGCGCAGGAGATGGTGCCGGAGGGAGTGACGGTGGTCGCCGCCCTGCACACGGTCGGCGCGCCTACCCTCGCCAACCTGGACGAGGAGCTGGGCGAGGACATCCTCGTCTGCGGCGACAAGAAGGCCGACAAGGCACGGGTGGCGCGGCTGATCGAGCTGATCCCCGGTCTGCGCGCTGTCAACGCCGGCGCCCTGGAGATGGCGCGAATCGTCGAGCAACTCACCCCGATGCTGATCTCGGTCAACACTCGCTACAAGACCCACGCCGGCATCCGCCTCACCAACCTGCCCGAGGGCGACCACTGGGCGTGACCGCGCCAGGCGCAGGCGGGCGGTTGCGGTGAGGGTCGCGCTCCTGGCCGGCGGCACCGGCGGCGCGAAACTCGCGGCCGGGATGCAGGAGGAGGTCGGCTCCGACCTGGCGGTGATCGCCAACACCGGCGACGACATCGAGACGCTTGGCGTCCACGTCTCCCCCGACCCCGATCTCGTCACTTACTGGCTCAGCGGCAAGATAGACGAGGAGCGCGGCTGGGGCCTGAAGGACGACGACTTCGCCGTCTTCAACCGGCTCAAGCAGCTCGGCGCGCCGAGCTGGTTCGGCCTCTCCGACCGTGACCTCGCCGCCTGCCTCTACCGCCGCCAGTTCCTCGACGACGGCGGCCGCCCGACCGACGCCCAGGCGCAGATCGCCCGCGGCCTCGGGGTCGAGGCGCGGGTGCTGCCGATGTGCGACACGCCCGTCCGCACCCAAGTGCTGACCCCCGGCGGGCCACGGGCACTGCAGGAGTACCTGATCCTCGACGGCGGTCAGCCCGACGTGCTGGGGGTGCAGCTCGAGGGGATCGAGGCGGCCGAGCCGACGCCGGAGGCGCTGGCCGCGATCGGTGAAGCCGAGGCGATCGTGATCGGCCCCTCGAACCCGGTGATCAGCATCGGCCCGATCCTGGCGGTGCCGGGAATGCGGGAGGCGATCGCGGCCTCTCCCGCGCCCGTCGTCGCCGTCAGCCCCTACGTCGCCGGCCGGGTCGTCAAGGGGCCGACCGACCGCTTCATGGAAGGCGTCAGCCGCCCGACCACCGCCGCCGGCGTGGCCTCCCTCTACGCCGGCCTGATCGACACGATGGTCGTCGACGACGGGGACCCCGACCCGCCTCCTGCCGAGATCCCGACCCTCACCGCACCGACCCTGATGGAGGGCGCCGCCGGCCGCGTGCGCCTGGCGCGGATCGTGCTCGACTACGCCGCTACGCTCGGTCAGGGCTGAGGCAACCGGCATCGCTACGCTCGGCCCGACTTGAACGCAACCGCGGTACTTCCGGTGAAGCGCTTCGACGCGGCCAAGCAGCGGCTGGCCGCGGGGATCGAGGCCGAGCGCCGCCAGGAGCTGGCGGCGGCGATGGTCGCCGACGTGCTGGAGGCGATCGGCCAGGCGCGCGCGGTCGAGCGGCTGATCGTGGTCACGGGCGACCCGGTCGCCCAGGAACTGGCCGCGGGGGCGGGCGCCGAGGTCGTGCCGGACCCCGAGGACGCGGGGCACGTGCAGGCCGCCCGGGCCGGGATCGCCCGCGCCGAAGTCGAGGGCGCCGAACAGGTCGTGCTGCTCGCCGGCGACTGCCCGCTGCTCGACCCGCGCGAGCTCGACCGGCTGCTGACCGCCGTCCCCACGCCCTACGTCGGCATCGTCCCCGACCGCCACGGCACCGGCACCAACGCCCTCGTGCTGAGCCCGCCCGGCGCGATCGTCCCCGCCTTCGGCGAGGGCAGCCGCGAGCGCCACGTCGAGGCGGCGCGCGAAGCGGGCATCCCCTTCGGCCTGGAGGAGCTGCCCTCGATCGAACTCGACCTCGACACCCCGGCGGACGTGATCGCCCTCACCCGCGAGCTGGCGAAGCAGCCGAAGCGGGCAAAGCGAACCGCCAAGGCGCTGGGCATATGAACGAGCTTCGGGTGATCCCCGTCGAGGGCATCCCCGAGGTGACGGAGGGGATGAAGGTCGGCGAGCTGATCACCGGGCGGGTGGAGATCCAAGGCGGCGATGTGGTCGTCATCTCGCAGAAGATCGTGTCGAAGGCTGAGGGACAGGTGCGGCGGCTGCACGAGGTGGAGCCGTCCGAGGAGGCGGTCGAACTGGGAAAGAGACTGGGTAAGGAGGCGGGGCTCGTGGAGCTGGTCCTAAAGGAGAGCCGCGAGGTGCTGCGGGCCGAGCGCGGTGTTCTCATCACGGAGACGCAACACGGCTTCGTCTGCGCCAACGCGGGGATCGATGCGTCGAATCTGCCGGAGGATGGGACGGTGTGCCTGCTACCGGCGGACCCCGATGCCTCGGCTCGCCAAATCCGGGCCGAACTCACGACCGCTGTCGAGGAGTGGGGGGGGGGGGGGGGGGGGGGCGCCCCCCCCCGGGGGGGGCGGGGGCCCCCCCCCCCCCCCCCCCACAAACCCGGACGGGTGGGGAAGGGGAGG
>JBQCCT010000143.1:0-5623 GCA_051961955.1 Solirubrobacterales bacterium | reverse complement strand
GGGTTAGCTGTCGGGCTCGCAAGCGCCGGCCTCGCCGGCTCTCGCTACGGGCGGCTCGCCGCCCGATTCGCCCCGGCCGCGGCGCGAAGCCGCGGCAAGTGGGTCCCCCGCTCCCCCGCGTCGATGCGCGAGGGACTCGGCAGATCGTTTAGCTCGTTCAGATGCAGAACACGCTAGTTGCCGGTTTGGAGCGCAATTGTGAGCGACCGCACACATTTTGGAGACTGCATTGTTCGTGTAAATACGGCTTTAGACGGCCTTTTGTGAGGACTTAGCCAGCCCTAGACGCATGTGCGAAGATGAGCAAATGACGAAGCCCGAACGACTCACTGGCCTCGACACCTCCTTCCTGCACCTGGAGCGCTCCGGCGCCCACATGCACGTCGCCTCGGTCAGCATCTTCGAAGGCTCGGCGCCCACCCACCAGGAGTTCCGCGATCACATCGCCTCGCGCCTGCATTTGGTGCCGCGCTTCCGCCAGAAGCTGCGCTTCATCCCGCTCGGCCAGAGCCGCCCGGTCTGGGTCGACGACCCCCACCTCAATCTCGATTACCACGTACGGCAAACGGCGCTGCCAACGCCCGGCTCCGACGAGCAGCTGCGCAACCTCGCCGCGCGGATCTTCTCCCAGCAACTCGACCGCAGTAAGCCGCTCTGGGAGCTGTGGCTGGTCGAGGGGCTCAACAACGACCGGTTCGCGATCATCGGCAAGAGCCACCACGCGCTGGTCGACGGCGTCTCCGGGGTCGACATCACCACCGTCCTCTTCGACCTCGATCCCGAGCCGGCCGGCAAGCCGGAGAAAGCGCCCCCCTGGCTGGCGCGCCCCGAACCGACCGACTTCCAGCTTCTGAGCGAAGCGCTGAAGGAGCGGGCGACGAGCCCGAAGGAGATCTACCGCGGCATGCGCGCAGCGCTGCGAGGGCCGCGCCAGGTGCTGCGCGGCGTCGGCGCCACCTCGAAGATGGTCAGCGCCGGGATGTCGGCTCCGAGCACCGTCTTCAACGTGGAGATCGGCCCCCACCGCCGCTTCCAGATGACCCAGGCCGACCTGGCCGAGCTGAAGCGCGTCAAGGACGCCCACGGCGGCACCGTCAACGACGTCATCCTCTCGATCGTCGCCGGCGGCATCGGCCGCTACCTGCGCGCCCGCGGTCACGACACCGACGGTCTGGAGCTGCGGGCGATGGTGCCGATCAGCGTCCGCGCCCCCGAGGAGCACGGCGCCCTCGGCAACCGGATAACGGCGATGATGGCGCCGCTGCCGGTCTGGTGCGAGGATCCGGTCGAGCGGCTGCACGTCGTCACCGAGGAGATGGGCGACCTCAAGTCCTCCGGCCAGGCCGTCGGCGCCGAGCTCCTAACCAAACTGACCGACTTCGCGCCGGGGACGATCGTCTCCCAGGCCGCCCGCCTGCAGCCGGCGCAGCGCTTCTTCAACCTTGTCGTCACCAATGTGCCGGGGCCGCAGTTCCCGCTCTACGTGCTCGGTCGCAAGATGGAGTCGATCTTCCCGATGGTGCCGCTGGCCCGCCGCCAGGCGCTCTGCGTCGGGATCATGTCCTACAACGGCCAGGTCAACTTCGGCCTGATCGGCGACTACGATGCGCTGGCCGACCTCGACAGCTTCGCGCTTGACCTCGAAGCGGCGACGCAAGAGGTCCTCGCTACCACGCCCGCGAAGAAAGCGAAGAAGCTGAAGGCGGTCTCCTCCGCCAACGGCGCCGGCCCGGTCGCGGCCGAGTCGCGTTCCTAGCGCAGCAACCGGCCGACGATTTCGAACGGGACCTGGTCGGTCAGGTAGCGCCAGTCGAGCCGGCGGGCGCTGAAGCCGCGCGCCTGGGCGTCGGCGTTGACGACGACCGCGGTGATCCGCTGGAAGCGGCCGGGGTCGGGCAGCCGCACGGTCAGCCGCCCTCCCCCGCGCCGGTAGTTGACCCGGTTGACCGTGCGGCCGCCGCGCTCGGAGCCGATCCGCCCGACCAGCGCCAGCCCCGCCGTGATCCCCTGCGGGGCGGTCATCTGGACGACCACCGCTTTGCCGCTGTGCGCCGGCACCCGCAGCAGCTCGAAGGTCGTGTGGTTGAGCAGCCGCGTCAGCCGCACGCCCCCCAGCGGCAGCCCTCCCTGGCGCGGCATGTCCGGGTAGAGGTCGCTCTCGCGGAAGCCGCGGTTGGTGCGCCACTCGGCGACCGCGGCGGCGAAGTGGGTGAAGTCGCGACTGAAGTCCGACGGCCCGGCCGCCCGCAGCGCCCGTTCGTAGGCGGCGACGGCGAAGCCGCCCGGCTTGGCGTCGATCGCCCCGGCCCAGGCCTTGCGGATGATCGCCTCCCCGTAGCGCCGCGCCAGCCACTCGTTCCAGACGGCGCTGCCGTACATCTTGATCGAGCTGGTCGTCAGCGGCGTTTCGTAGAGCTTGACCCAGCGCCGCACGTAGCGCAGGTAGTCGTCGATCTTGTTGTAGACCTGGTCCTCCATCCAGGTTGCGCTCGACTCGGCGAACCAGGGGTCCTGGTAGGCGTCGTAGCCGAACTGGAGGATGTGGTTGTACTCGTGGGCGAAGGTCACCTCGAGGTCGTAGAGCGGCTTCGTGTGCGGGAACTCGAAGGCGCTGTAGTTGTTGTCGAGGACGAGATAGCCGTGCAGCCGACGCGGGATCCGGTGCTGCTTGTCGGCCTGGCCGCGGTCGGGCGCCGAGTAGCCGAACAGTTCGCCGCCGATCTGGGAGAGATAGACGTCGGTCTTCCCCAAGCCGCCGCCTATGGTGCCGTCGCTCTTCGGCTCGCGCCAGCCGAGCTTGATGTTCTCGACCTCGTGCACGTGTTCGGCCACCCGCAGCACCCGGTCGACCGTGTCGGGGATTCCGTCGCCGTTGCGGTCGGTGAGGCTGGGTGCGTCGAGGCCCTCGTCGACCCAGTGCACGCAGAAGTGAGCCGAGCAGGCGGGCGAGTTCGGCGCCTCCGGGACCGTGTAGGCGTTGCGGTTGGGGTCGGTCTTGTCGGTCGGCCGCAGCCGTTCTTCGGTCGGCCGCGGCTGCGGCATGATGAACGGCTTCTGCGCGTCGGAGGCCAACTGCGCCCCGGCGATTTGTCGACGGGCCGATTTTCCGCCTATATGTAGGGAAATAGGGCCATCGACCGGGAGGGAGACCGCCCATGCGGGTGCGGCGGCGGTGAGGGCCATGAGCAGCGCCGCCGAGGTACCGACCAGATGCCGCCGGCGGTTCCGCATGAGATCAAGAATCCTACTGAGCGCCGAAACTACCTCTCGGGACCGCGACGGAGATACTTCGGGTATGAGCCCCGGCGGAAGCGGATGCGCCTAGCCCTCGCCCAGATCAACCCCACCGTCGGTGCGATCGACGCCAACGCCGCCAAGGTCGCGGAGTGGATCGGCCGCGCTCGCGACGAGGGCGCCGAGCTGGCGATCTTCCCCGAGCTCTGCATCCCCGGCTACCCGGCCGAGGACCTCTACCTGAAGCGCCACTTCCTTGCCGCGGGCCAGCGCGCCGTCGGGGAGCTGGCGCCGCGGGCACAGGGGATCACGGTCCTGGTCGGCTTCGCCGAGCCGGTCGCCAACCACCACGACCCGCGCCACGCCCACAACTCGATCGCCGTTCTCGCCCATGGCGCCGTGCAGCGCATCTACCGCAAGAACCGACTCCCCAACTACTCCGTCTTCGACGAGCAGCGCTACTTCGTGCCGGGGAACGAGCCGGAGTCGATCGGGGTTGGCGGCGTGTCGGTCGGGCTGACGATCTGCGAGGACGTCTGGCTCCCGGGCGGTCCGGCGCAGGCCGAGGCCGAAGCGGGTGCGCGGCTGATCGCCAACCCCTCCGGCTCTCCCTACCACCGCGGTAAGGGCCGCGAGCGCGAGGCGATGTTCTGCGAGCGCTCGCGCGCCTACGACGCCTACTTCGCCTTCTGCAACCTGGTCGGCGGCCAGGACGAGCTCGTCTTCGACGGCCAGAGCCTCGTCACCGCCCCCGACGGGACCGTGATCGCCCGCGGCGCCCAGTTCGAGGAGCAGTTGCTGGTCTGCGAGGTGCCCGGTGCCGGTCCCTGCCCGCTGACCGAGCCGCTCTCCGACCTCGATGAGGTCTACGGGGCGCTGGAGCTCGGCCTGCGCGACTACGTCGGGAAGAACGGCTTCAAGCACGTCGGCGTCGCCCTCTCGGGCGGAATCGACTCCGCCCTGGTGGCGATGCTCGCCGCCGACGCGGTCGGGCCCGAGCGGCTCAGCTGCGTGGTCATGCCCTCCCCCCACTCCAGCACCGAGACCCAGCAAGACGCGCGCGACATCGCCGCCAACCTCGGTTGCGAGCTGATCGAGATCGAGATCGAGCCGCTGATGGAGGGCTACGAGCAGGCGCTCGACGGGCTGCTGCGACCCGGAGAGGAACCGCGACCCGGCGAGGACGAGGCGCCACGCGACCCGGCGCGGCCCTCGGAGCCCGATCTCGCCGCCGAGAACGTGCAGGCGCGAATCCGCGGCAACCTGATGATGGCGCTGTCGAACCGTCACGGCTGGCTGGTGCTGACGACCGGCAACAAGAGCGAGATGTCGGTCGGCTACGCGACCCTCTACGGCGACATGGCCGGCGGCTTCGCGGTGATCAAGGACGTGCCGAAGCAGCTGGTCTACGAGCTGGTGCGTCGACGCAACGAGCGGGCCGGGCGCGAGTTGGTGCCGGCGAGCGTGCTCGAGCGGGCGCCCTCGGCCGAGCTGCGGCCCGACCAGCGCGACGCCGACTCGCTGCCTCCCTACGAGCTGCTCGACCGCATCCTCGAGGCCTACGTCGAGCGGGACGAAGGCCGCGAGGAGATGATCGCCGCGGGCATGCCGGCCGACGTGGTCGACGAGGTGATCCGCCTAGTCGACCGCTCCGAGTACAAGCGCCGCCAGGCGGCGCCGGGAATAAGGATCACGCCGAAGGCGTTCGGCAAGGACCGCCGCCTCCCCATCACCAACCGTTTCGGCGGCTGAGGCCTAAGCGCCCGGGCGCGGGCGCACGGCGATCGTCATCTGCGCCAATGCGCAGACTTTCCCGACGTCGTTGAGGACTTCGGCCTCCCAGATCCAGGTGGTGCGACCGCGGTGACGGGCCTTGGCGCGGACCTCGACCGAGCCCTCGGTGACGGGGCGGATGAAGCTGACGTTGATCGACTGGCCCATCGCCGCCATCCCATCGTTGTAGACGGCGCCAGCGGTGGCGCGGGAGCAGACGCTCTCCACCAGCGTTGACATGACGCCGCCGTGCATGAGCCCGAACGGCTGCCGCAGATCGTCGCGGATCGAGAGCCGCACGCGAGCGTCGTCGGGGTCGTCGCTGACCCACTCGGTGCCGATCAGGCCGTCGAAATGCAGATGCTTAACCTCAGCTCCCTCGTTCACGCCCCGCACCCTAATAGGCTTCGCAGAGGTGGGGCTGAGCGACGACCAGAAAGCGATCCTGCGGCTGCTCTCGCAGCGCGGCGAGGGGGGCTACGAGGACCTATCCGCCCTGATGGGGATCTCCTCCCAGGAGGTCTATGCGCGGGCGAAAGGGGCTGCGGCCCAGCTCGAAGCCGAAGGGATTCCGGCTCCCTCGATTCCGGAGCCGGGGGGGGGGGGGGGGGGGGGC
>JBQCCT010000142.1:0-8259 GCA_051961955.1 Solirubrobacterales bacterium | reverse complement strand
ATCGCCGCCTGCGCCGGGATCATCGTCTTCGGCTCGCTGATGGCGGCGATGTTCGTCGGCCAGCAGTTCCTCCAGAACGTGCTCGGCTACTCGACCCTGGGCGCCGGCGCGGCGATCCTCCCCGGGGCGGTGGCGATGGTGATCGTGGCGCCGCGCTCGGCGAAGCTGGTCGAGGCCCGCGGTGCCCGCTTCACGCTGCTCATCGGCTACGTCTTCATCCTGCTCGGGTTCCTGACGATGCTCATCCTCTGGGAAGAAGGCACCTCCTACTGGGAGGTGGGGCTCGGCTACGCGCTGGTCGGGATCGGCGTCGGCTTCGCCGGCACGCCGGCCTCCCACTCGCTGACCGGCTCGGTGCCGGTGCGGCGCGCCGGCATGGCCTCGGCGACGGCCGACCTGCAGCGCGATCTCGGCGGCGCGATCATGCAGTCGATCCTCGGCGCCCTCCTGACCGCCGGCTACGCGACGGCCGCCGGCGCCGCGATCGCCACCTCATCCCACCATGTCACCCAGGACGTCGAAAACGAACTCACCCGCTCCTTCTCCAGCGCCGCCACCACCGCCGAGCGCTACCCCCAGTACGCCGAACAGATCGTCGCCGGCGCCAAGCAGTCCTTCCTCCACGGCGGCGACTGGGCCTACACCGCCGGCATCATCGCCGTCCTCCTCGGCGCCACCATCGTCTTCCTCCTCTTCCCCAAGCGCGACGAGGAGCGCCAGCTGCTGGAGCGCTACCACGCGGAAGACGCAGGCGGGTCGGCAGCCGAGCTAACTGCCGGCAGCAGCGCCTGAACCCTCCACCACCCAGCGATGGAGAGTCTCCGGGGCGATGTCCGCCCCGTTGGGCCACACGATCGTCCCAAGCTCCTCGTCCAGCATCGCGCTGTCGAAGTAAGCAGGAGCAGCCAGCGGAGCAAACACGCCACTCCAAACTTCATCGGAGAAGTCCAGCTCTCCCGCCGTCCCATCCTCGAACCGCAGGCGCAACCGATACCCCCCAGGGGCTCCACCGCGGTGACATGAACGATCTTCTCCATGAGCCCGATGCCAGGGAAGAGGCTCAATGTTTTCCAGAACCTCCTCTCGCTTTGCGCGCTCCCAATTCGAGGGACTCACTTGAGATCGACGCCTCGTACTCGCCATAGCGAGCATGGAAATGCGGTACGCCGTGCTCGCGGTAATGCGCCTTTTCTGCAACGGCATACTTACGGCTATGTCACATCAGGTGCTGCGGGCCGCGGATGCTTTCTGGCGACGGTCGAATCAGATGAAGACCTGGAACACGGACCTGGCCAAGCAGTTGGAGGCCTCGGCATTGGGGGCGCGGATGTGGCGGCTGGAACCGGGGCAGGCCTCGACCTGGCACCGGCACTTCGAACAGGAGGAGCTCTACGTGCTGCTCGAGGGCGACGGGCGGGTACGGGTCGGGGAAGAGGTGCTGACGCTAGAGCCGCTGGACACGCTGCTGGTCGAGGCGGAGACGGTGCGGCAGCTGTTCAACGACACCGACGCCGACCAGCTCTGGCTGGTGGTCGGGGCGCCGCCGGAAGCGATCAGCAGCACCCTGGAGATGAGCGAGGAGCAGCTGCGGGCGATGTACCCGGACGGCCCGAAAGCGCTGCCCCCGGAGCTAGGAGGAGGCGAGGCGGAATGAGGATCGGCGTTTTGGGCACCGGCTCGGTCGGCCGGACGATCGCGACGAAGATGGTGGAGCTGGGGCACGAGGTGACGATGGGCTCGCGCTCGGCCGAGAGCGAAGCGCTGAACGAGTGGCTCAGCGAAACCGGCGAGGGCGCGAGCGGTGGCACCTTTGCCGACGCGGCGGCCGCGGGCGAGCTGATCTTCAACTGCACCGCCGGCACCGCCTCGCTCGCGGCGCTGGAGGCGGCCGGCGGTGAGAACCTCGCCGGCAAGACGCTGGTCGACGTCGCCAACCCGCTCGACTTCTCCCGCGGCTTCCCGCCCACCCTCTCGGTCTGCAACGACGACAGCCTCGCCGAGCAGATCCAGGCCGCCCACCCGCAGGCGCGAGTCGTCAAGGCGCTGAACACGGTCAACGCCGCGGTCATGGTCGACCCCGGCCGCGTCCCCGGCGACCACGTCATCTTCGTCTGCGGCGGCGACGAGGCGGCGAAGGCTCAGGTCTGCACCCTGCTGGAGGCGATCGGCTGGGCGCGCGAGTCCATCGTCGACCTCGGCGACATCAGCGCCGCCCGCGGTACCGAGATGTACCTGCCACTTTGGCTGCGGCTGATGAAAACGCTCGACAGCGCCGAGTTCAACATCTCAATCGCCCGCTGAGATCGAACTAGAGGGCGAGGGTGACGGGCTCCTCCAGGAGCGTCTTGACGCGGGCGAGGAATTCGGCGCCCTCGGCGCCGTAGAGGATGCGGTGGTCGCAGGCGATCGTCGCCTTCATCAGCCGGGCGGGGACGAGCTGGCCGTCGCGGACGGCGGGGGCTTCGCGGATCGCGCCGACCGAGAGGATCGCCGCCTGGCCCATGTTGATCACCGCCTCGAAGGAGTCGATCCCGTACATGCCGAGGTTGGAGACGGTGAAGGTGCCGCCCGAGAGCTCCGGCGGCGTCACCGAGCCGTCGCGGACCTTGGCGGCGAGGGCGCGGGTCTCGGCGGCGATCTGCCGCAGGCCCTTGCGGTCGGCGTCGAAGACGGTCGGCACCACGAGCGCTTCGGGGGCGGCGACGGCAACGCCGACGTTGACCCGCGAGTAGAGCTCGAAGCGGCCGTCTTTGTAGGCGCCGTTGGCTTTCGGGAACTCGCGCAGGGCGATCGCGCACGCCTTCACGACCATGTCGTTGAAGGACGGCACCACGTCGCCCTCCCTCGCAGCCGCTTTGATCGCCGCCCGCGCCTCGACCGCCTTCCCCATGTCGATCTCGATCGTCAGATGGAAGTGCGGCGCGGTCGCCTTCGACTCCGCCATCCGCCGCGCGATCGTCTGCTGAATTTTGTTCGGCTCCTGGATACGGGTTTCGCCCTTCGCGGTTCCGGCCGCGGGCCTCGCCCCCTCTGACTGGGTAGAGGTGACGAGGCCCGCTGGGAGCTCCGCCTCCTCCACGTCGTGCTTGACGATCCGCCCCCCCGGTCCCGACCCATGCAAAGCGCTCAAATCAAGGCCACGCTCCCGAGCGAGCCTTCTCGCAAGAGGGGACGCTTTGACCCTCTCCCCATCGTCGGCAGCCGGCGCGGATGGACCCTCGGCGTGAGCTTCCCCCGCTACTCCCGCGGGTGGCGCAGTAGGGGGACCCGCCCCCGGAGGGGGTGGGGGGTTCCCTGCAGCGACAGGACCCGCGGGCTTGGCCGTCGGACCCTCAACCGAATCCCCTATCCGAGCGATAGGTGCGCCAATGGGAAGAGTCTCCCCCTCCTTCGCCAAGATCTCGTTCAGGGTGCCAGCAGTATCGCTTTCGTAAGCCATGTTCGCCTTATCGGTCTCGATTTCCACCAGCTCGTCGCCGACCGCGATCTCATCGCCGACCTGCTTCAGCCAGCTGAGGATCGTTCCCTCCTCCATCGAGTCGGAGAGGCGCGGCATCACCACCTCAGCCATCGGGCAGCTCCATATCTACAGGTTGACATTTCGCGCCGCCGGCTCCCATCAGCTGCCGAGCAGGGAGCCGGCGAGGATGGTGGCAGCAACCTGGCGCAACAGGTCGGCCCGGAGCGCGCCCATCACCGCCGCCTGGCGTGCCTGCAGCCGCCCGACGGTGGCGATCGGTTCGACGTTGGTGCGCGGTTGTGCCGGCGCGGTGGTGCGGGCCTGCTCGTAGGCGAGGCAGCCTTCGACCCCCTGCGCAATCAGCTGGGCGCGGAGTTCGGCACCTGCCGGAATCGGGTGCAGGCCATCCGACTGCAGCAGTTGCGGGCTGCTTTCGACCGTCCCGGCCCAGTCAGGGACCTGCGTGCCTGGCCGCGAGGCGGCGAATTCGGCAACGACCCGGTTCTTGCCGGTGTTGTCGACGCCGTTGACGGTGAAGCCGTGGATCGTCGGCACGACCATGCAGCGGTTGCCGATGATCGCCGACACCTTGGCCAGGTTGCCGGCGAGGATCTGGGGATATTCGGGATTGTCGTTGGTGCCGGCGTCGAAGACGATCACCGAGTCGGAGGGTTCGTAGCTTTCCTGGAAGAGGTCGAAGATCTGGTAGCTGTTGGAACCGCCGACGGCGTTGACGACCAGTTCGGCTCCCGGCAGGTAGCGGCTGAGGTAGGGCGAGGTCAGTTCCTCGAGGCTGTCGCCGACCACCAGTACTTTCGGGGCCGCCCCGGCCGGCGCCGCCGTCGCGCCCAGCGCCAGAGGCACCAGTAGCAGCGCCACCGTCGCTCGCCCGAAGCTGCCGATTCGCCGCACGGGAAGTGTTTCTACACCACGCAGCCCTCCTAAACTGCCTCGGGTGTCAGCCGCCGCCCGGGTCCAGTTAGTCGGCTGTGTCCTGACCGCCGCACTGCTCCTGGCCGGCTGCGGCAGCGGGGGATCGGAGACCACCGGCGCCGCCACCGTCGCCAGCAAGGCGGGCGCCGATAGTGCGAAGACGACCACGACGAAGGCGCCGAAGTCCAGTCCGGGGAAGGAAAGCCCCCGGGCGCAAGAGCACGGTGCTCGTGCCGGCTCCCTCTGCCAGAGCCAGTTGGGCAGCTTCGTCGGCTCGATGGACGGGCTGCGCCGACGGCTCGCCGTCGGCGTCACCTACGACCAGTACGTCAACGAAGTCCACGCGATCCGCTCCACCTATAGAGGCGTGCCGGTCGACGCCGTACAGATCGACTGCCTGAACGCGGTCGGCGCCCCTGCCGAGAAGGCCTTCAACCGCTACATCGAGGCGGCGAATGACTGGGGGGAATGCGTCTCCGAACTCGGCTGCAGCTCGGCCACCGTCGAACCGATCCTGCAGCGCCGCTGGCGGATCGCCTCCCACCTCCTCTCCGAAGCCGAGGACGGCCTGCGCGCGCTCAGCCACTGACTCGTCCGGCCGAAAAAAACCGGGCCGCCCGAAGGCGGCCCGGCCTGGTGCTTGGAAGCGAGACGCGGGAACTGCGACCGGGTGGGACAACGCCCGGCTCCCTACGTCCACCGGTGCCCGGGGTGGATTCCGCCGGGCGCCCGAACCAGTGCGGCGCCTAGCGGCCCTGCACCTCCAGAGTCCCATCAAGCGTGTGAATCAAGTTAGGACCACCTCCTTTCTCTGGTCAGTCGATTGAAGCAGACGCGGAGGTCGAGGTCGAGGGACGAGATTCGATTCGGGTGCGAGCGGAAGCACGAGCGATACCACGTAGTCGCAGCCCCCCTCCCCCGGAGACCGCCAGCCCTGCCAAGGGGCTGAGCCGATATTCCAAGGGCTGCCCGACGGTCATGAAGGCGAGGACGATCGTGGCCAACATGCCGATCGCAATCACCGCCATGAAGAAATACCGTTCGACCTCAGTCGTACGATCATGACTTTCGAGGCCATTCATCTCGGTCATGGTGCGACGCTCCTGGTCCGAGAGCTCTGCTTTCCTGCGCTCCTCTTGGTCCTTGATCTCAGCGTCGGTGCGCTTCTCGGCGATCCGCAGTCCAATTTCGGTCCGTTCACGCTCGCGCTCGCCTGTGCTCTCTGCTGCGCTTAGAACGATTGCCGTCTGTGCTCTCTCTCGCTCGGTTCCCGCCGCGTAGCGATCCAGTTCGGCCTCGAGAACGCCGGGCCGCGAATCGACCTCCCCTCTGGTTGCCTGCTTTACGAACGACCCCGCGCGGTCATCTCGAGGCTCACCCGATTCGTCGAATCCTGTGCTCGCAGCACTCATCTGACTACCTCTCGCTCAAGCTCCTCCACCGCTTGCTCCCGCAACCGGTTTCCACTCACGAGGTCCTCCACCATCGCCCGCTCGCAGCGATACCCGTGGCGCTCCAGCGCAGTAGCCAGCTTGTCCCGGGCGTACCGATCGGATTCGGGAGTCATCGCCAACAGCCAACTCGCCCCCATCCAGGTAGCCCACGCGACAGCACTTGAGAGCGCTGGGTCGGCTATCACTTCATTGAACCTCACCAGCTCTGGGCCGCTGACGATCAGCAAGCGCTGGTGCTCGACCAGCCGTCCAGCTTCTTGGCGCGCGTCATGAGATAGCTCGAGCACTCGATCCAGAGCCGCATTGCCCTCGTTGGTCAGGGTGTATTCCGTCCCCCGGGTGGGTGGAGCCGGATCTGAGTCCGCCCTCAAGATGCCCTCGGCATGCATCCTCCTGATCAACCCAAAGACGGATCCGGTCTCCGTGCCCAGCGCGCGGGCCGCCTCTCTGGCGGTTCGCTTCTCCCGGAAAACAAGCGCAAGATCAAGCCGCCTGCCACTTAGGTCATAGGGAGCTGCCACACATAGATATAACCACGTGCGAAAGTATCGCGCAACTTTTTTAAGTTGCGCGATTTGACAGCTCTATTGGCCTTTTGGTGGGTTTCGTAGCTGAGCTGTAAGTTCCTGCAACCTTTTCAGGTAGCGCAGACGGAAAAACGTCGAACGCCCGTTCGACGTTCAGACGGCCCCGAAGGTGCTAGTCGAGCGCCGCCTCGGGCAGCTCGTCGCCGAGGATGTCCTTGCCGCGGCGGCGCTGCCAGCGGCGCCAGGCTTCGAAGCCGAGGCCGACCGCCATCGCGAAACCGAGCGAGGTGACGAGCGGCAACCAGAGACTGTTCTTAAAAGTCTCGCCACCGAGATAGCCGAGCATCGAGACGTAGAGCGCCCAGAGCACCGCGGCGCAGGCGTCGGCGACGACGAACTGGCGGTAGGGCATCTCCAGGGTGCCGGCCGCGAAGGTAGTGGCGGTGCGGCCGCCGGGAATGAAGCGACCGACGGCAATCAGAATTGCCCCGCGCCGGCGCAACGCTCGCTCCGCCCACTGCAACCGCGCCTCTCCCTTTTCGCCCTTGAAGAGGCGGTCGGCCACCGGGTCGCCGAGCTTGCGCCCGAGCAGGTAGCAGAGGTTGTCGCCGAGGAAGGCGCCGACGGCGACTAGCGGCACGATCCCCCAGATCAGCAGTTCGCCCCGCGCCGCCAGCACCGAGGCGGTGATCACGATCGTCTCCGAGGGGATCAACGGAAACAGGACGTCGGTCGCGCAGGCGACGAAGACGACCGGGTAGGTGACAGCGCTGTTTGAGACCTCGTGGGTGAGCCAGTCGAACACATCGCCCAGCTACCCGTGGCGTCCCGGCCCCACCCAAAAAGGGATGGTTGACCAACGGACAGCCTGGGTAGTCAGGCTCCATGTCAATTTGGTTGATAGCCGTCATCGTCGTCGTTGCAATCGCCGTCTTGGCTCTCATTGCCGTGTCCGCCCAACGCGCCAAGAAACGCCGGGAACTGGAGCGCATGCGGCTGAGCGAAAGGGCCGGCGGGCACCGCCAGGAGGCGGGCGCCCACGAGGCCAAAGCCGAGGAGCACGAGCAGGCGGCCATGGAAGCAGCCGAGCGTGCCGAGCGTGAGCGCCAGTTGGCCGACCACCACGGAGAGAAAGCCGAGAACCTCGAGCGCGAGCTCTAGGCGCACGGGAGGGGAGGCAATGCTGATCGCGCTCGTCATCGGAATCTGCATCGTGCTGGCGGTCCTCGGCTTCCTCGTTCCCTCCCTCTCCAACCACGCCCGCCGCGGCAGCGACAAGGGCTTCTCCGCCGGTCAGCGCGCCGGCAGCAAGGCGCCGGGCCCGATCGGCCGCCTGCTCAGCAAATCGTTCGGCAAATCCCAGCGCGCCGCCGACAAGAGCCACGCTGCGGGCAAGGAAGCCCGCCAGAAGCTGCCGTTCTAGACACATTCCGTAATCGCTTCAAACCCGAGAGTGCAACGATCTCCCCATGGAGCTTCGAGTTCCCCGAGGGATCTATGGCAAAAGAGTTTTCTGGGGCTTTGTCATCGGCGGAGCTTTACTTCTCTTTGCGCTTCGTTATGTAGTGCTCCCCACGCTCCGTGGAGAAGATCTACTCACCGCTGGCGCCCTCCTTGAGCAAGTACTGGATGACATGCTCGCCGCAGTCTTGGTGGCTGGCGCCCTAACGGCCCTCCTGAGCTATTTTGCACCCGAAGCAGACCCAGATGGGATGGTGGAGATCGTGCCTGCTAAGGACCGGGGGCTTCGCTTGGCTCAGCACCAAGCAAATACCCGGCAATGGTGGTTCAGCGGTGCCATGGGCCGCTACACCCGAGCAGAGACGCTTCCTGCACTGGCGGCAGCATGTCGAGAGGACGGTCGCTCGCGCAGCATCGTCCTGCA
>JBQCCT010000141.1:0-9487 GCA_051961955.1 Solirubrobacterales bacterium | reverse complement strand
GCCCTCGCCGGCCCCCGCGGCGCCACCCGCGCCCCGGGGGGCCCTCGCCCGCACCCCCGCGTCGGAGAAGTCGGTGCCGTAGGCGTAGCCGACCCGGTGGCCGATCCAGGCCCGCACGCCGACGCCGCTCTGCGTCGCCGCGGTCAGGCTCTCGACCTCGCCGCCGTGGACGCGGACCTCGCGGCCGCTGTCGCGGGAGACGTAGGCCTCAGCCTCGCCTGCCCCCGCTGCGGTGGCGGCCTCGACGGCGCGGCGGGCGACCGCGCTCAGCTCAGTCATAAAACGCTCGCGCTGTCATAAAAACGCTCCCGCTGCCATTAAACGCTCCCGCTGTCATCTCGCCGTCCCTCCCACCGTCAGCGCCCGCAGGCGCACGTGGCCCTGGCCGGTCCCGACCGGCGCTTTCTGGCCGCCCTTGCCGCAGATCCCGCTCTTCATGAAGAAGTCGCTGCCGACGGCGTCGATCGCCGCGAGGGCGTCGAGGCAGTTGCCGATCAGGGTGGCGCCACGGCAGGGGCGGGTCACCTTGCCGCCCTCGATCAGGTAGCCCTCCGAGACGCCGAAGACGAAGTCGCCGGTGGCGGGGTCGACCTGGCCACCGCCGAAGGAGACCGCGTAGAAGCCCTTCTCGACCTCGGCGATCATCGCCTCGGGGGTGGCGTCGCCGGGGGCGATGTAGGTGTTGGTCATGCGCGGGATCGGCAGGTGACGGAAGCTCTCGCGGCGGCCGTTGCCGGTTGAACTGACGCCGGAGCGCTCGGCGGTAAGACGGTCGTAGAGGTAGGAGGTGAGGCGGCCGTCCTCGATCACCTGCGTTTTCTGGGTCGGCTGTCCCTCGTCGTCGATCGCATCACTCCCCCACTCGCCCGGCAGGCGGCCGTCGTCGTAGGCGTTCAGCAGCGGCTCGGCGACGCGCTCACCGAGTTTGCCGACGTAGACGCTGGCGTTCTTCTCGATGTGGTCGGCCTCGAGACCGTGGCCGGTCATCTCGTGGAAGAGGACGCCTCCGAAACCACCGCCGACGACGACCGGCATCGAGCCCGAGGGCGCGGGGACGGCGTCGAGCAGGGTCAGCGCCTTCGCCGCCGCCTGCTCGGCGATCTGTCCCGGATCGTCTTCGAGCAGCTCGAAACCGCGGTGGCCGCCGAGGGTCTCGGCCCCGGTCTCGACCGTCTCGCCGCGGCGGGCAACCGCCTGGGCGCCAATGCGAACGCGGGTGCGGTCGTCGCCGCTGAAGACGCCGTCGGAGTTGGCGAGGGCGACCTCGCGGCGGGCCTCGGCGTAGGCGGCGGTGAACTGGGCGACCTCGGCCCCCTTGGCGCGCGCCCGCTCGTCGAGCTCGCGAAGCAGCGCCGCCTTGCGCTCGGCCGGGACCTCTTCGGGGCGGTGCTCGATAGGCAGCGGCGGCGTCGCGCGGGCGTGCAGGGGGCGCGGCTCGGTGCGGTCACCTTTCAGCGCCGCGGCGGCTTCGTCGGCGGCACGTTCGAGGTCGGCCGGGTCGAGCCCGTCGACGTGGGCGAAGTAGCTGGTATTGCCCTCGACCACGCGCACCCCCGCGCCCTCCTCGGCGCCGGACTGGACCGACTCGATCCGCTGCTCATCGATCGTCAGCGATTGGCCGCGGCGGCGTTCGGCGAAGACCTCGGCGAAGCGGCCGCCGTTGGCCAGAGCGCGGGCGAGGACGCGCTCGGCGACTCCCTGATCGAGCAGCTCGCTCATCCCTTCGGCCGCTTCCCCGCGACCTCGATCAATCGCCCGGCGGCGACGAAAAGCTCGGCGCCGCTGCGCGTGTCCTGCGCATGGTCGGCGCTGCGCCCGTCGGGGTAGTAGAGCCGCGCGAACGGCCGCCGCGCGACGCGGCGGCGGCGCATGAAGGCCGCGGCCTCGTCGGCGTATGCGGAGACGCGGTCGAGCAGCACCCGGTGCGGCTTGGCCGGCATCAGCTCTCGCCTTTCCGACCTTTGGGGGCCTTGGGCCCCCCGAAGCTCGGAGTCGAGCTGGCCAGCTCGCGCAGCATCGAGCGCAGGTCGAAGAGCAGCAGTGAGGCGAGAGCGAAGCGGTCGGTGACGGCGACGGCCGCCAGCCCCTCGTTGCGGATCGCGAAGACCTCGCCCTGCTCGGTGGCGATGTGGACCTGCTCGACCGGAACCCCCTCGGCTGCGTCGGCGGCAGCGAACAGCGCCCTCGCGTCTTCCCGCCAGCGCTCCGGCTTGCCGCCGATCGCGGCCAGCGCCTCGCCATCGGAACCGAGGATCGCCGCCCCGCGCAGATCCGGCGACATCTCTGCCAGGTACGCCAGCGCCGCCTCCGCGGAGTCCCGATTCGGAGCGGCGGTTGCGGCAACGTCAGGCATCTGCGTGAAAATACAGCCCGTGACCCTCGCCCGAGCCTCCTGGATCACCGTCGTCGTCGTCTGCGCGATCGCCGCCGTCCTCTTCGCCTTCAGCGGCTACACCGGCTACGCGATCACCCTCGTCGCCATCGGCCTCGCCGCCGGCGTCAACTTGCTGCCCCCGCCGTAGCGTGTCGAGTTAGGCATCCATATGGGCGCATAACGCGACACGCTGTGCCTAACCGGAGCGGTAGGGGCCGTCTTCGCGGTCGCGGTAAGAGGTCTCGGGCTCAACGTGGACCAAGACCTCGGCTTGGGTGATCTCGGCCTCGATCGAGTCGCGCATCTCGTGGGCTAGTTCGTGGGCGCGCTCGAGGGTGGTGCCGGCGCGGTACTGGACGTGAAAGTCGATATGGCGGCGGCTGCCAGCGCGGCGGGCGCGGAGCTTGTGGTAGCCGGCGACCTCGGGGGTGCGGGCGGCGGCAATCGCCGCCTCGATCCGGTCCATCTCGGCGTCGGGCAGAGCCTCGTCGACGAGAACGCCGGAGGAACGGCGGATGATCGTCAGGCCGGCCCAGACGATCGCCACGGCGACGACGAGGGCGGTGATCGAGTCGAAGGCGGCGGCCCCGGTGATCTTGACCAGGACGAGGCCGACGAGGACGCCGACCGAGGCGAGGGCATCCGTACCCAGATGGGCGGCGTCGCCTTCCAGGGCCGCCGAGTCGTGGGCGCGGGCCTGGCGCGAGAGGACCGTGGAGACGGCGAGGTTGGCGAGGACCGAGAAGCCCATCACGGCGATGCCGACGCCGACGCTTTCGACCGAGGAGCCGATGACGAGGCGGTGGGTCGCCTCGTAGACGATCAGCGCCGCGCCGACGAGGATCAGGATCCCCTCGATCGTCGCCGCCAGGTTTTCGACCTTCTCGTGGCCGTAGGGGTGCTCCTCATCGGCCGGGATGTCGGCTTTGCGGACCGAGACGAAGGCGATCACCGAGGCGACGAGGTCGATCAGCGAGTGGATCGCCTCGGCGATGATCGCGATCGAGCCGGTGATCGCCCCGGCGGCCAGCTTCAGCGCGATCAGGACCGAGTTGGAGGCGATGGAAAGCGCGGCCGCCCCGCTTTTGCTGTTCATGGCAGGGACTCTGGCACCTCGGCCTCTGGATCGAGCCCGAGGTGGCGGGTGAGCATCCGCGCCGCCTTGCCGCGGTGGCTGACCGCGTGCTTCTCGGCCGTGGTCAGCTCGGAGAACGTGCGCTGGTCGCGGTGGCCGGTCTCGTCGGGGACGAAGGCCGGGTCGTAGCCGAATCCGCCCGTGCCGCGTCCCTCGCGCAACAGCGTCCCCTCGCAGCGCGCCTCGAAGGCGTACTCGTGACCGGCCTCGTCGATCAGGGCGATCACGCAGACGTAGGCGGCCCGGCGCTCGCCGCCGGCAGCGTTGACTTCGCGCAGCAGCTTCGCCAGGTTCTCCTCGTCGCTGGCGCCTTCCCCCGCGTAGCGGGCGGAGTAAATGCCGGGGGCGCCGCCGAGGTCGGCGGCTTCGATCCCGGAGTCGTCGGCGATCGTCACCTCGCCGGTGGCGGCGTGGGCGGCCCGCGCCTTGATCAGCGCGTTGGCCTCGAAGCTGTCCCCCGTCTCCGGCGGCAGCTCGACCCCCGCGGGCAGCGGCCTCAGCTCCACCCCCGGCAGCAGCTCGGACATCTCCCGCACCTTGTGCGGGTTGCCGGTCGCGAGGATCACGAAACCCGCTCCTGCACCTCCCGCAGGCGGGCGATGCCCTTCTCGGCGAGCCCGAGCAGCTCGTCGAGCGAGGCGCGCGAGAGCGGCGTCCGCTCCGCCGTCGCCTGCACCTCGACCAGGCCGCCCTCGCCGGTCATCACCACGTTGGCGTCGACTTCGGCATTGGAGTCCTCGCCGTAGTCGAGGTCACAGAGGGCGCGGTCGTTGACGAGGCCGACGCTGACCGCCGCCACCGAGCCGGTCAGCGGCAGCGCGTCCAGCGCTTTCTTGTCAACCAGCTTCTGGAAGGCCTGGCGCAGGGCGACGTAGCCACCGGTGATCGCCGCACAGCGGGTGCCGCCGTCGGCTTCGAGCACGTCGCAGTCGACGTAGACGCTGCGTTCGCCCATCGCCTTGAAGTCGACGACCACTCGCAGCGAGCGGCCGATCAGGCGCTGGATCTCCACCCCGCGCCCATCCTGTTTGCCCTTGGCGATGTCGCGCTGCTTGCGGTCGCCGGTCGAGGCGGGCAGCATCGCGTACTCGGCCGTGACCCAGCCTTTTCCCTTGCCCACCATCCAGCGCGGCACCTGCTCCTGTACCGAGGCGGTGCAGATCACCCGCGTCCGCCCGATCGAGATCAGCGCCGATCCGTCGGCGCTCCCCACAAACCCCGGATCGATCGTCACCGGCCGGATGTCGGCCGGCGCCCTGTCGTAACTACGAGAAGCTGGCATCGCGCGAGTCTCTCATGCGGGGGCGCCAGGCGGCCGCTACGTCGCCCAATTTCGCGAGACCGCGAGAAACCGCCTATATCGCGGTCTCTCGCGGTCTCGGCGAACTCGACTACTTGAAGGCGACCTTGTCCACCGCCTCCTTGATCTTGTTGACGATCACGTCGGCCAACTCGGTGCCCTGCTTGCCGTTGAAGCCCTTCATCGCCGCGACCATGCCGACCATCAGCAGCGAGACCAGCAGGATCAGGCCGACGTACTCGACCGTGCCCTGGCCCGTCTCGCCGGCCAGCCGCCGGATCGCCTGCACCCGCCAGCTCACCGCTGCATGCAGATAACCAACAAGTGAATAAATCATCGATTGCCTCCCTTTTTCGTTTGGGAGGCGGATGCTCAGAGGTCAGGGCGCACGGAACAAGACGTGAACGTGCCAATTGGCGAACCGCCATGTAAAAAAAGTGTGACGAGCGCACATTTCGCTTACCGCGAATTGGGGATACGAGAATTGAGCGGTAGGGGCGACCCTTTAGCCATGAACGCGCAACTGGCTTCCACTACGACGCTCTGGTTGAACCTGGCGATGCTGGGGATGAATCTGGCGCTCTGGATGGACACGGCGACGAGGGTGGTTACGTGATCTCACGCTTTACCGATCTCCTGCCGATCCAGGGCCTTGACGACGGCCTCGGTCCGGGTCCGGGCGTCGAGCTTTCCCATCGCGTTGCGGACGTGGGTGCGGATCGTCGCGGAGGACAAGACCAAGCGTTCGGCAGCCTGCTCTCCAGTCAGTCCGGCGGCGAGCAGTTCGAGGATCTCGGCCTCCCGTCGGCTGAGGACCCGCGCCTGTTCTGAGCCGGCGAGCCGCGAGAGCTTGACCAGGGCCAGGTCCCGGTAGGTGTTGCCGCGCGCCACCTCGCGCAGCGCCTCGATCAGCACCGAGAGGTCCCTGGATTTGGCGACGAAGCCGTCGGCCCCGCAACCGAGCGCGTCGGAGATGACCGCGGGGTCGGTCACCCCGGTGTAGACGAGGAACTTGGGATCGCGCCCGCGCGCCGAGAGGCGCCGGATCAGCTTGGCGCCGCCTTCGTCGGGCAGGTTGAGGGCGACGACCGCCACCGCCGGCCTGTGCGCGGCGATCGTCTCCTCCCCCTCCGCCGCCGTGTCGGCAGCGGCGAGGACACGAAAGCCGCGCCGCTCCAGCAGCACGCCGAGGCCGTCGCGCAGCGCGGCGTGATCGTCGATCAGGACGAGCGATGGGCTCCCCTGCGCCATAAGACCAAAATCGGCCTTAACCACTCAGGGACTTAAGAGTCGCCGGGTGACTTGCGCTTTACCTAAAGGCGTCGATCCCGGTTACGGCGCCGCCGATTACCAGCGCGTGCACGTCGGCGGTTCCCTCGTAGGTCACCACCGACTCAAGGTTGTTCATGTGGCGGATCACGGGGTACTCCAGCGTCACGCCGTTGGCGCCGAGCACCTGGCGCGCGGTTCGCGCCACCTCCAGCGCCGCGTCGACGTTGCCGAGCTTGCCGAGGCTGACGTGCTGGGGCCGCAGCGTGCCGGCGTCCTTCATCCGCCCCAGGTGCATCGCCAGCAGGGTCGCCCGGTTCACCTCCAGCACCATCCGCGCCAGCTTCTGCTGCTGGATCTGGAAGGAGGCGATCGGGCGGTCGAACTGGACCCGCTCGGTCGCGTACTCCAGCGCCGCTTCGTAGCAGGCGCGCGCCGCCCCGGCCGCGCCCCAGACGATCCCGTAGCGTGCCTCGTTGAGGCAGGAGAGCGGGCCTTTCAGCGAGCTCACCTCGGGCAGCGCCGCGTCGGCGGGCAGCCGCACGTCGTCGAGCAGCAGCTCGGAGGTGATCGAGGCCCGCAGCGAGAGCTTCTTGTGGATGTCCTGGGTGGTGAAGCCCTTGGTCCCGCGCGGGACGAGGAAGCCGCGCACGCCCTCGTCGGTCCGCGCCCAGACCACCGCCACCTCGGCGACCGAGCCGTTGGTGATCCACATCTTCTGCCCGTGCCGGATCCAGTCGGAGCCGTCGCGCCGCGCCCGCGTCCGCATCGAGCGGGGGTCGGAGCCGGCGTCGGGCTCGGTCAGGCCGAAGCAGCCGATCGTCTCCCCTGCAGCCATCCGCGGCAGCCACTCTTGTTTCTGCTCCTCCGAGCCCCAGCGCCAGATCGCGTACATCGCCAGCGAGCCCTGCACCGAGACGAGGCTGCGGATGCCGCTGTCGCCCGCCTCCAGCTCCATGCAGGCGAGCCCGTAGGCGACGGCGCTCGCCCCGGCACAGCCGTAGCCCTGGAGGTGCATCCCCAGCACTCCGAGCTTGCCCAGTTCCGGGGCCAGCTCGCCGATCGGCACGCTCGCCTGCTCGAACCACTCCCCCACGTTCGGCACCACCTTGTCGCGGACGAAAGCGCGGACGGCGTCGCGGATGTCGCGCTCCTCGTCGGAGAGGAGGGCATCGAGGGCAAGGTAGTCGGAGGGACGGATCGGCGGCGCGGCGGTGGTGGATGACATCGGCGGTCCTCGGCGGTCGGTTGCGGGATTCCTCCCTGGATCGTGCCCTAATCGCGCCCCCGGCGCGGATACCCTGAGGCGGGTGCGGGTCCTCGTCGTCACCAACTTCATGCCGGATGAGTCGGCCCCGCAGCGCGGGCGCTGGGTGCGGGACCAGGTCGACGAGACCCGCAAGCGGGGTGTCGAGGTCGACCTCTTCGAGTTCCCCCCCGGCCGCAGCGAGTACCTCCCGGCGGCCCGGCGCCTGCGGGCGCTGCTGCGGCGGCAGCGCTTCGACCTCGTCCACGCCCACTACGGGCTGGCGGGATGGGTGGCGCGGCTGGCCGGGGCGCGGCCGCTGCTCGTCACCTTCCACGGCACCGACGTCCGCCACCACCTCGTCGGCCACCTCTCGCGCCGGCTCGCCTGGCGCGCCGACCTCGTCGCCGGCGTCTCGCGGGCGCTGTTCGCGCCGGAGGACGGCCGCCCCGGCCTGCCCGCCGTCCCCGGCGCGGCGGTGCTGCCCTGCGGCCCGGACCTCAGCCGCTTCGGGCCGCGCCCGCGCCAGGAGGCCCGGCGCGCGCTCGGCCTCGATCCCGACACCCGCTTCCTCTTCTTCCCCGCCAACCCCGCGCGACCGGAGAAGCGGGGTGACCGCGCCGCCGAGCTGGCCGATGCCTGCGGCGCCGAGCTGCGCAGCGGCGGCTCGATCGAGCCCGCACAGATGCCGCTCTGGTTGAACGCCGCCGACGCCGTCCTCGTCACCTCCGATTACGAGGGCTTCGGGATGGCCGCGGTCGAGGCGCTGGCCTGCGACGTGCCGGTCCTCTCCACCCCGGTCGGCATCGCCAGCTACGCGCTCAGCGGCATCGACGGCTGTCTCTGCGCCCCCTTCGATGTCGAGACCTGGGCGGCGGTCGCGCGCGGTCACCTCGACGCCCCAGACCCCCGCGTCGCCGGCGCCGCCCGCGCCCAGACCCTCTCCGCCGCCCCGATGGCGGAGCGCTTGATCGAGGCTTACCGGGCGGTGGTGGATGACTCGGTACCGACGAAGCGATCCGCCCGGTAATAGATTGAGTGCATGAGCGCCGAAACGGGTCCCGCCGGCGACAGCCTCGAGAGCCAGGTCCGCGAGGCCGAGCAGCGCCTGGAGGAGGCGGCGACGCTGGCCGCCGAAGCCGAGCGCCGCGCCGCCGAGGAGATCAAGGCGCTGGAGGCCGACCTCGAGCGCGAGCGCGAGGAGAAGGAGCGGGCGCTGGCCGAGGCCGAGCAGCGGCTGGGCGAGATCGAATCCCAGGTCGAGGCGGCCGAGCAGCGGGTGGACGCCGCCGAGCAGCGCGCCAAGGTCGCCGAGGAGACGGTCGCCGACGAGCTGGCCCGCGCCCGCGAGAGCGCCGCGGCCTGGCTGCGAGAACAGCTGGACGCCCTGCGCCGGGAGGCGGAGGGGCGATAGCCGCGGGCGGCGAGTTCGACGTCGCCGTGGTCGGCGGCGGCGCCGCTGGCCTCTGGAGTGCGCTGCGGGCGGCCGAGCTCGGCGCCCGGGTCTGCCTCCTCTCCCGTACGCCCCTGAGCGAGAGCGCCAGCTTCTGGGCCCAAGGCGGGCTGGCAGCAGCGCTCGAGCCCGACGACTCCCCCGACCTCCACGCCGCCGACACGATCGCCGCCGGCCGCGGCCTCTGCCGCACCGCGGCGGTGCGGACGCTGGTCGAGGAGGCGCCGGCTGTCGTCCGCGACCTGATCGCCCGCGGCGTCGTCTTCGACCTCGACCACGAGGGGCGGCTGGCGCTGGCGCTGGAGGGCGGCCACACCCGGCGCCGCATCGTCCACGCCGGCGGCAGCGCCACCGGCCACGAGATCACCTCGAAGCTGGCAGCGATGGTGGCCACGCAGGAGCGGATCGAGGTGATGGAGCGGACCTCGGTGGTGGCGCTGTGGAGCGACGGCGAGCGCTGCCACGGGGTGATCACAGACGACGGTCCCGTGGCGGCCACGGCGACGATCGTCGCCACCGGCGGCGCCGCGGCGCTGTGGCGGCGGACGACCAACCCGCGCGGGGCGATCGGGGCGGGGATGGTGCTCGCCTCGCTCGCCGGCGCCGACCTCGCCGACCTCGAGTTCTGCCAGTTCCACCCGACCGCGCTGGCGCTGCCGGGGACGCCGCATGACGGTCGCCTGATCACCGAGGCGATCCGCGGCGAGGGC
>JBQCCT010000140.1:0-4538 GCA_051961955.1 Solirubrobacterales bacterium | reverse complement strand
CTGTTTCTGCTCTGTCCGAGCGATCCCGAGAGGGATCGTTCGGCCAACCGGCAGAGTCTGTTTCTGCTCTGTCCGAGCGATCCCGAGAGGGATCGTTCGGCCAACCGCGGTGGGGCACGTGCGAGGAGGCTTCGAAGAGCTCGCGGGTGTAGGGATGGGCGAGGGTGCGGAAGACGTTGCGCGTCGGGCCGGATTCGACGACTTCGCCGTGGCGCATGACGGCGACGTCGTCGGCCAGCCCGGCGACGACGGCGAGGTCGTGCGTGATGAAGATCAGCCCCATGCCGTCTTCGTCGACGAGGCGGCGGAGCAGCTCGAGGATGCGGGCCTGGGTGGTGACGTCGAGGGCGGTGGTGGGCTCGTCGGCGATCAGGAGCTTCGGCCGGAGCGCGATGGCGGAGGCGATGACGACGCGCTGGCGCTGGCCACCGCTCAGCTCATGCGGATAGCGGTCGCGCGGGAAGCGGTCGCGGGGCAGGCCGGCGCGATCGAGCACGCGGTCGGCTTCGGCGAGGGCCTCGCGCCGGCTCATCTGCGCATGGACCCAGATGGTTTCGGCGACCTGAGCGCCGATGGCCTTCAGCGGATCGAGCGCCGTCATCGGTTCCTGGAACACCATTCCGACGTCGCGGCCGCGGATGGCGCACATCTGGGTCTCGGTCTGCGCCAGAAGCTCGGTGCCGTTGAGGCGGATGGCGCCGGTCGCCACGCTGCCGGCGGGCAGCAGGCGCATGATCGAGAGGGCGGTCATCGACTTGCCGGAGCCGGATTCGCCGATGATGCCGAGGACCTTGCCGGCGTCGAGGCGCAGATCGATGCCGTTGAGGATCGGCGTGCCGCCGATCGCGAGCCGCAGCTTTTCGACCTCCAGCAGGGTCATCGGCGGCTCCGCTGCAGGCGCGGATCGAAGATGTCACGCAGCCCGTCGCCCACGAGGTTGAGGCCGAGCACGGTGAAGACGATGCAGAGGCCGGGAATCAGCGCGAGGTGCGGCGCGAGCGAAATCAGGGTTTGCGCGTCGGCCAGCATCTTGCCCCAGCTCGGGGTCGGCGGCTGGGCGCCGAGGCCGACGTAAGCGAGGGCGGCTTCGGCGAGGATGCCGAGCGAGAACTGGATGGTGATCTGCACCACCAGCGTGTTGAGGATGTTGGGCAGGATGTGCTCGAGCGAGATGCGGGTGGCGCCCTTGCCGGCGACGCGGGCGGCGAGGATGAAGTCGCGGGTCCACAGGCTCAGCGCCGCGGCGCGGGTGAGGCGGGCGAAGACCGGGATGTTGAAGATACCGATGGCGATGATGGCGTTGGTGGCGCTCGGCCCGAAGACCGAGGTGATGAGGATGGCGATGAGGAGGGCGGGGAAGGCGAAGACGAGATCGTTCAGGCGCATGATGATCTCGTCGAGCAGGCTGCCGCGGCGGGCGGCGGCCCAGAGGCCGAGCGGCACCCCGACACCGATGCCCAGCCCGACCGCGATCAGCGCGACCGAGATCGAGGTGCGGGCGCCGACGAGGATCTGCGAGAACACGTCGCGGCCGTACTGGTCGGTCCCGAACCAGTGCTCGGCGCTCAGCCCGCGCAACTTGTGCGGAATGTCCTGCGCGGCGAACGGGTAGGGCGTCCACACGAAGCTCAACAGCGCCATGGCGATGAAGAGCAGGGTGATCAGCGCGCCGATGACGAAGCTGGGCGAGCGCAGCGCGGTGCGCAGCAGGTTTTCGCGCGGGGCTTCGGCGGTGGCGGCGGCGGTCTCGCTCATCAGCGCCTCCGCAGCCGTGGGTCGACGAGGATGTAGCTCAGATCGACCAGGAAGTTGACGAGGATGACGGCGAAGACGAGCAGCATCACGACCGACTTGACGACGATCAGGTCGCGCTGGGTGATGCCCTGGAAGATGAGGCGGCCGAGGCCGGGCAGAAAGAAGACGTTCTCGATGATGATGCCGCCGGCGAGCAGGAAGGCGAACTGCAGGCCGACGATGGTCAGCACCGGGATCAGCGCGTTGCGCACGGCGTGGCGCCAGAGGGTGGCGCTGCGGCTCAGCCCATGGGCACGGGCGGTGCGGATGTAATCTTCCTCGAGGGTGTCGAGGAGCGACGACCGCATGACGCGCGCGAGGATCGAGGCCTGCGGCAGCGCGAGCGCGATGGCGGGCAAGGTGAGGGCGCGCAGGCCGAGCCAGAAGCCGTGGTCCCACCCCGGAAAACCGCCGGCGGTGAACCAGCGCAGGCTCACTGAGAAGACGAGGACCAGCAGCATCGCGAACCAGAAGTTGGGCACGGCGACGCCGAGCTGGGTGATGCCGGTGACGACGAGGTCGGTCTTCGAATTGCGCCGCGCGGCGGCGAGGATGCCGGCGGGGAAGGCGATGAGCATGGTGAGGAACAGCGAGATCAGGGCCAGCGGCAGCGATACGCCGAGGCGCTGCAGCACGAGCTCGGTCACCGGCGTGCGGTAGGTGTAGGAAATGCCGAGGTCGCCATGCAGCATGCCAAGGACCCAGGTGATGTAGCGGGTCCAGGCCGGGGCATTGAGGCCGAGCTGCTCGCGCAGCGCCGCCAGCGTATCGGGGCTGGCGTTGAGTCCGAGCATGAACTGCGCCGGATCGCCCGGCACCACCTCGAGCACGAGGAAGATGACGATGCTCGCGACGATCAGGCTGAGGAGCAGCGAGGCGAGGCGGCCGAGGAGGTAGGAGGACATACGGTCATTCAGTCATGGGCGGGGGCAGGGTGCAAGCGAGTTGCTGAAGGACGGAGGTCGTTGAGAGACCTCACCCCTCACCCTAGCTCCGCTACGTCGCTTGGCTCCGAGCTGCGCTAGCCTCTCCCCTGAGGGGCGAGGGGGCGCCGACTGCGGAGTTGCGCAGGCGGGCACCCCCACCGCGGCCTTGCCGCGGGGAGGTGCGCTGATCGGGACTTACTGGGCCCAGGACATTTCGCTGATTTCGACGGCGGGGATGGGGGCGTTCTTCCAGAGGCCCTGCACGTCCTTGTTGGCGACGACGATGTTGGGATACTCGAACAGGAAGCCGGCCGCGAAGTCGTTGGCGAGCTGCTTCTGGGCGTCCTGCAGGAGGCTCTTGCGCTTGTCCGGATCGGTCGCGTTGTTGAGGTCGGCCATGATCTTGTCGAACGCGTCCGAGTGGTAGTTGAAGTAGTAGCCGGGCTTGGCGAAGACACCGATATCGTTGGGCTCGACGTGGCTGACGATCGACAGGTCGTAGTCCTTGTTGGTGAAGACGTTCTGCAGCCAGTCGGCCCACTCGACATTGGTGATGTCGACCTTGATGCCGACGTCGGCGAGCTCCTGCTGGATGATCGGACCGGCGGCGCGGGCGTAGGAGGCCGGCGGCAGCTTGAGCGAGAGGTCGAGGTTCTTGACCCCGGCATCGGCGAGCAGCTGCTTGGACTTGGCCGGATCGAAGTTCGAGATCGAGGTCAGGTCGACATAGGCCGGATCGCCCGGCGGGAAGAACGAGCCGATGGGCGTGCCGAGGCCGAACATGGCGCCGTCGATGATCGCCTTGCGGTCGATCGCGTGGGCGATGGCCTCGCGCACCTTGATGTTGTCGAGCGGGGCCTTGCCGTTGTTCATGGCGAGCACCGTTTCACCCTCGGTGGTGCCGACATTGACGACGAAGCGCGGGTCGTTGCGGAACTGGTCGAGGGATTCGGGCGAGGGGAACTCCGGGCTCACGTCGACGTCGCCGGCGAGCAGCGCGGCAGTCGCGGCGGTCGGGTCGGCGATGAACTTGAAGGTCGCCTTGTCGAGCTTTGGCGCCGTGCCCCAGTAGCTGTCGTTCCTCACCAGATCGATGTGGTCGCCCTTGACCCAGGTGCCGAGCTTGTAGGGGCCGGTGCCGACCGGAGCGGTGCCGTTGGTGGCGGCGGTCTTCTGCGAGACGATCACCGCGTCGCCCCAGCCCATGTCGTAGAGGAAATCGCCCCGCGGGCCCGAGAGGGTGACCTTGACGGTCGTGGGGTCGACGACGTCGACCGAGGCGATCTTGGCGAAGAGCTGCTTCTGAGCGTTGACCGACTTGTCGCCGCGGGCGGTATCGAGCGAGTATTTCACGTCGTCGGCGGTGAACGGCGTGCCGTCGGAGAACTTCACACCCGACTGCAGATGGAAGGTGTAGGTGAGACCGTCTGGCGAGATGTCCCAGGTCTTGGCGAGGAGCGGCTGCACGTTGCCGTCCCTGTCGATGCGGGTCAGGCCTTCGAAGATGTTGCCGTAGGTCACTTCGCGGATCGCGGCGGCGGCGCCGCCGGTGGTGGGATCGAGGCTGGGGGGCTCGAGCTGGAGCGAGATGTTGATGTCGGTACGCGCGGCGGCATAGGCCGGCGTGAGCGCCGTGGCCGAGATGAGTGCGCCGGCAATGGCCAGCAGAACCAGTGAGTTGCGCATAAGCGTCCCTTCCCGTGAACGGCCGCCTGCTGCGGCCTTGGGGGCGACTGTAGGACGATTTTGCGCGAGCACAAATGGGGTTTGGGGAGAGAAAAGTGCGTCCACCGGGCTACGGACGAACGAGATTGTCCA
>JBQCCT010000139.1:0-9680 GCA_051961955.1 Solirubrobacterales bacterium | reverse complement strand
AGACCGATGCCGGCGAGGATCAGGATCAGGATGTCGGCGTTGCGCAGCGAGTGCCGCCGCGCCACCGCATAGACGATCATCAGCGCCGCGACCAGCAGTCCGGCGCCGCGCAGCGCCGTCAGTTCGGCCGGGAAGATGCCTGCTCTGGGGACCATTCGCGACCGGAGAATATGGCCGCAAGGGCCAATGAGAGGGCGAGGCCGGCAAGCGGAAACATCAGCGTCATCAATACCTCGTTACGTCGCGGCGTGGCCAGGGTGGCGGCGCCGACGAGCGTGACGAGCAGGATCGGCGTCACCAGGACGATGAGCTCCCACCAGCGGCGCCACAGCGCCAGCACCGCCAGGCCCGCGATTCCAAGGAGGACGAGGAGAATCTGCACGGCGCGCCCGGCGCTCGTATCCATCGCTTCGCCGACGCCGCTGCTCCACATCCGCCCGACCTTGCGTGCGGTCATTGCCAGGTAGCCGAGCGGATCTTCGCCGAAGTACTTGGAGAAGTTCTGCTTGCCGAGCTTGCCGAGGGCCGAGTCGCGAGGGAGTTCGGGGTAGTGGCGGGCGACGCGGTTGAAGAGGGGAGTCGGATCGACTTCGTTAAGAGCCTGCGAGTAGGGGGGCAGGCTGTGGCCGGTCTGGCGTTCGTAGAGGATCGCCTTCACCCGCTGGTATTCGCCGTCGGCGGGGAGGAAGGTACCGACGTAGAGCGCCTTGCCGCCGCCGGTCGAGATCGGCGCCAGCCGGTCGAGGACGACCACGTTGCGGATCGTCCAGGGCAGGATCGGCAGGACGATCGCGACGAGCAGGACGGCGCCGCCTGCAAGGCCGAGGCGCCATTCGCGCTCGCGCCAGACGCGGATCGCGGCGAGGACGACGAAGGCTGCCCCGACCAGCAGGTACTCGGGCCGGAACATCGCCGTCAGGCCGAAGAGGAAGCCGGGGGCAAGCCACGCCCGGGTCGATCTCCGCTCGCTCGCCCAGAGGAAGGCGAGGATCGCCGCCGGCAGCGTCAGCATCGCCGCCGGCTCGCTCATCAGCTCGCCGGTGGTGTGGAGGAAGGGGGGGTAGACGGCGATGGCAAAGGCGGCGAAGAGACCGACGGCCGAGCCCAGTGGTCGTCGCTCGTCAACCAGGTCCCCGAGCCGTTTGCCGAGGGCGAAGACGACGAGGATCGTGGCGACGCCGAGCAGCGCCTCGACGATCCGCGCCGTTCCTTCGCGGGCGCCGCCGGTCGCGTAGAAGGCGGCCGCGTAGAGGAACGAAGCTCCCGGCGACCAGTCACTGGAGTCGTGGAATTCCGGCCCGCCGAAGCTCCCTTCTTCATAGAGAGCCTTGGAGAGCGCGTAGTAGGCGTGCGAGTCGTCCGCCGGGTTGGCGACCGGGTTGACGACCACATAGGCGCGGGCGACGAGGCCAAGGGCGGAGATCAGCGCTAGGGCGATCAGCGTGCGCTTCCCATAGCGCTCGGGGAGGGCGCGAACGCGCCCGGCGATCGTGGTCACGGCCGCAGGCTATCCCCGCGCAGCCTGGCCACGGACCACATCACTCCCAAGCCGGCGAGCGCCCCGAGCTCGGGCACCAGCACGAGGGTCCTCCGCGGCGAGGCGATGAAGGCCATCTGGATCAGAGTGAAGGCAGCGAAGACGGTCGCGAGGAGCACCGCCTCAAAGCGGCGCCGGATCAGCCCGACGACGAGGCCGACCGCAGCTGCGAGCAGGAGGAGGACCTGCATCCCGCGCCAGAGCGGCAGCCGCATCACATCCCGCGCCGGAGCGATCCAAGCCAGCCAGACCTTGCCGGCGAGGAAGCCCGCCAGGCGCAGCGGTTCCCCGATGGCGGCGTCGGTGTAGGCGTCGACGGCCATCCCCCGCAGAGCGACGTCGGGTTCCTCCCCGGGATGCTCGCGGGCGGCCAGCAGGGCGACCGCCTGGCCGCGGTAGATCGGCCCTGGCTGGGGGCCAAGCTTGCGGCCGATCCAGGGATCCCGTTCGAGCAGGACCGGGACGATCCGTTCGGGGTCTGGCCCGGCCGGCAGATAGCTGCCCTCGTAAAGGAGCTGACCGCCGCCGGTCGAGACCGGCACCAGCCGTTCGAAGACGACGAAGTTGCGAATCGTCCAAGGCAGCACGACGAGACAGGCGCAGGCGAACGCAATGCCGGGTCCCCAGACGAGGCTGCGGCGCAGACCCCCCTCGCCGCGGTAGAGGCGGAGCAACACCAGCCCCGGCAGCAGCGGGATCAAGATCAAGTACTCGGGCCGCAGCATCGCCAGCGCTCCGAGCAGCAGGCCGGCGCCTACCCAGGGCAGCCGGCGCCGCAGCTCGGAGGCTCGCAGTAGACAGAGCAAAGCCCCGGCGAGGGCGGTCGTCGCCAGCGGCTCGGTCATCAGCATCCCGCCGTACTCGAGCAGCGCCGGGTAGATCGCGATCGGCACCATCGCGATCAGCCCCGCGCCGGGGCCGCCCAGACGCCTGCCGAGGAAGAAGGCGAGCGGGATCGCCAACGAGCCGATCAGCGCGTAGATGATCCGGGTGGCCTCTTCGTTGACGCCACCGCCGACCTCGTAGATGGTTGCGGTCAGCAGCGGCAGCCCGGGGGCGTAGTTGGAAGCGGCCTGGAGGTGGCGATAGCCGGGCCCATCGCCCTGGGTGAACCCCTCGCCGCGATAGAGGGCGTTGGCGATCCGTCCGTAGGCGCGGGCGTCGTCAACCGGGTGGTTGGGGGCGCGGATCGCGTAGTCGAGGCGCAGTCCCAGGCCGAGCGCGAAGATGACGAGGAAGCAGAAAGCCTTGCCACGCCCACCAAGGCGCCTCTGGACACGCTCCTTCACGGCGGCAGTGTAAGTCGTTGCCAAGCCGGACTCCGGTACGCTGCCGCGACTTATGCGCGTTCTCATTCTCGGGGGGGACGGGTACCTGGGCTGGCCCACTGCACTCCGGTTCTCGGCCCGCGGACACGAGGTATCCGTCGTCGACAACTTCTCCCGCCGCCGCTGGCACACCGAACACGGGACTGCCTCGCTGACGCCGATCGGCGAGCTCGACGAGCGCATCGCGGCCTGGCGCGACGTCTCCGGCGAGCAGATCCGCAGCTACGTCGGCGCGGTCGAGGACGGCGAGTTCCTCGACGAGGTCGTCGCCGAGACCAAGCCCGAGGCGGTCATCCACTACGGCGAGCAGCCCTCGGCGCCTTATTCGATGCTCTCCCGCGAGCGCGCGGTGGAGACCCAGCACACGAACGTGATCGGCAACCTCAACCTGCTCTTCTCGATGCGCGAACACGTCCCCGACGCACACCTGGTCAAGCTCGGGACGATGGGCGAGTACGGCCAGCCCAACATCGACATCGAGGAGGGCTACATCACGATCCAGCACAAGGGTCGCGAAGACACGCTGCCTTACCCGAAGCTGCCCGGCTCGCTCTACCACTGCTCCAAGGTCCACGATTCGACCAACATCCACTTCGCCTGCCGCACCTGGGGCCTGCGCGCGACCGACCTCAACCAGGGCGTCGTCTACGGGATCGAGACCGACGAGACCGTCCAGGACGAGCGCCTGATCACCCGCTTCGACTACGACGAGCTCTTCGGCACCGTCCTCAACCGCTTCTGCGTGCAGGCGGTGATCGGCCACCCGCTCACGGTCTACGGCTCCGGCGGCCAGACCCGCGGCTTCCTCAACATCCGCGACACGCTGCAGTGCGTCGAGCTGGCCGTCCTCAACCCGGCCGAGCGCGGCGAAATGCGCGTCTACAACCAGTTCACCGAGCAGTACTCCGTTCTGGAGCTGGCCGAACTGGTCAAAGAAGCGGGTGAGCACCTCGGCTACTCGGTTGCGATCGACCACGTTGACAACCCGCGGGTCGAGAAGGAAGAGCACTACTACAACGCGATCCACACCAAGCTGCTCGACCTCGGCCTCGAGCCGACGCTCCTGGGCGAGGAGCTGGTCGAGTCGATCATCCACGCGATCGAGCGCCATAAAGGCCGCGTGATCGAGACCGCGATCGACCCCAAGACCCGCTGGAACCCGGCCAAATCAACCGCCGGCCAGGCTTAGCGGCGCTGGTACCATCGCCAGTTCCGATGCGAGCCGCCGACACGCTGATCGAATCCCTCAAGGCCGAGGGCGTCAAGGACGTCTTCGGCATCCCCGGCGGGGCCAACCTGCCGACCTACGACGCCCTGGTCGACGCCGACTTCCGCCACGTCCAGGTGCGCCACGAGCAGGGCGGCGGCCACGCCGCCGAGGGATACGCCCAGGCCTCCGGCCGCGTCGGCGTCGCCTTCGCCACCTCCGGCCCCGGTGCAACCAACCTCGTCACCGCGATCGCCGACGCGATGATGGACTCGGTCCCGACCGTCTTCATCACCGGCCAGGTGCGGACCGAGCTGATCGGCACCGACGGCTTCCAGGAGGCAGACATCCTCGGCGCCACGCTGCCGTTCGTGAAGCACTCATTCCAGGTGACCGACGCACGGCAGATCCCCGAGTACGTGCACCAGGCGTTCCACGTCGCCTCCACCGGGCGTCCCGGACCGGTTCTGCTCGACGTCCCGCAGGACCTCTCGCGCGCCGACATCGACTACGAGCCGCGCACCGAGCCCGTCGAGCTGGCCGGCTACAAGCCCTCGACCGAGGGCAACATCAAGCAGATCCGGATCGCTGCCAAAGCGCTGGCGAACGCGCGCCGGCCGATCTTCTACACCGGCGGCGGCGTCGTCAACGGCAACGCCTCCGAGGAGCTGCGTGAGCTCGCCGCCTCCGATCGCTTCCCGGTCACCTCGACCCTGATGGGCCTCGGCGCCTTCCCGTCCTCGCACGAGAACTGGCTGGGGATGCTCGGCATGCACGGCACCTGGGCTGCCAACCACGCGATGGACAAGGCCGACCTGATCGTCGCCATCGGCGCCCGCTTCGACGATCGCATCACCGGCAAACTGAGCGAGTTCGCCCCGCACGCCAAGGTCATCCACATCGACATCGACCCGGCGGAGATTTCGAAGAACGTGGGCGCGCACATCCCGATCGTCGGCGACGTCAAGCAGGTGCTGCCGAAGCTGACCCGCGAGTACCGGGCGCTGCAGACCGACTCGGCCCGCCTCGACGACTGGTGGACGACGCTGCGCGGCTGGCAGGACGCGCACCCGCTCTACTACGACGAGTCGAGCGACCGGGGCGGCGAGATCAAACCCCAGTTCATGATCAGGGCGATGCACCGCGCCACCCAGGGCGACGCGATCATCACCTCCGACGTCGGCCAGCATCAGATGTGGGCGGCGCAGTACTACGGCTTCGACAAGCCGCGGCGCTGGATCAACTCCGGCGGGCTCGGCACGATGGGTTTCGGGCTGCCCAGCGCGATCGGCGCCAAGGTCGCCTGCCCGAACGAGCAGGTCGTCTGTCTCGGCGGCGACGGCAGCCTGATCATGAACGTCCAGGAGCTCGCCACCTGCGTCACCGAGAACGTGCCGGTGAAGATCTTTCTGATGAACAACGGCTACATGGGCATGGTCCGCCAGTGGCAGGAGCTGTTCTGGGGCCGTCGCTACAGCTCGGTCGAGATGGGCGCCAGCCCCGACTGGGTGAAGCTGGCCGAGGCGTTCGCCGCCAAGGGCATGCGCTGCGAAGACTCCGCCGATCTCGAGGAGCAGATGGTCGCGGCGCTGGAGCACGACGGCCCTGTGTTGCTCGACGTCCGCGTCGCCCAGGAAGAGAACTGCTACCCGATGATCCCGCCGGGCAACGCCTCCCGGGACATGGTCGAGGCGCCGCGGAAGGCGGTGGGCTGATGGAGGCCGGCACCCCGCAGGTCGTCAAACTCGAGGACCTGCACGTCCCCGGCCAGCTCAGCGGGCGCAAGCACATCCTTTCGATCCTGGTCGAGAACAAGCCGGGCGTGCTGGCGCGCGTCGCCGGGCTCTTCTCCCGCCGCGGCTTCAACATCGACACCCTCGCGGTAGGGCCGACCGACGACCCCAGCGTCTCCAGAATCACGCTGACGCTGGACGGCGCGGTCCACCCGATCGACCAGGTGACCAAGCAGCTGCACAAGCTCGTCAACGTGCTGAAGATCCGCGACATGGAGCCGGAGGAGACGGTGGCGCGGGAGATGGCGCTTTTCAAGGTCTCCTCGGCGGTCGAGAACCGGGCCGAGATCATCCAGTTCGCCGAGATCTTCCGGGCGAAAATCGTCGATGTTGCGCGGCGGACGATGACGATCGAGGTGACCGGCTCCGCCGACAAGATCGAGGCTTTCGAGCGGATGGTCCGCCCGCACGGCCTGGTCGAAATGGTCCGAACGGGAGAGATCGCGATAGGCCGTGGTCACGACTGAAATGACGGCCCAGGACGCCCTCATACGGCGTCCTCAGTCGCTTGTGTGCGGAGCACACGGCGCTCCCTGCGTCCTTGTCTGAGAACGTCCTGACCCCGTCATTTGGCGCCGCTCTCACACGGGCCATCGAGCGGGGGCGTCGGACTTTCGTAAGCGTCACCAAGGAGGTCGAGGTCACTGACCCCACGGCGACCGTGTTCGCCTCGCGACTGGCCTCGGACCGCTGGTTCTGCTGGGAGCAGCCTGATCGCGGGTTTGCGCTGGCGGGGTTGGGGGTCGCGCATGAGTCGACCTCGCGTGGCGAGGGGCGGTTCGCGGAGGTGGCCGAGGAGTGCCAGCGGATCGGGCGTGGCGCCGTGCTGGAGGAGCCGCGCGGGTTGCCGGCGGGCGCCGGCCCGGTCTGGCTTGGCGGCTTCGCCTTCGCTCCCGACGGCGGCTCGACCCCGACCTGGTCCTCGCTCGCGCCCGCCTCGCTGGTGCTGCCCGAGGTCTCGATCTGCCGCAGCGGCGAGCGCTCCTACCTCACCGTCAACGCGATCGCTGGGCCGGGGGACGATGTCGAGCGGCTGGGAGAGAGGCTCGGCGCGCGCCTCGCCGGCCTCCACCTCGACGCAGCGCTGCCGTTGCTCGACCCGCACCCGACCGCCCATGCCGAGATCCGCAGCGCCCGACCGCCGCGCGAGTTCGAAACCGCAGTCGAGGGGGCGACAGCCCGGATCGAGGACGGCGAGCTCAGCAAGGTCGTGCTGGCGCGCGAGGTGATCGTCAGCGCCGCCGCCGCTCACGATCCCGCCGCCCTCTTCGGCGCCATGCGCGAGCAGTTCCCGGCCTGCTTCTGCTTCTGCTGCGGCACCCCGGAGGCCGCCTTCATCGGCGCCAGCCCCGAGCTGCTGGTCCGCCGCGCCGGCGCCGGTGTCTCCACCGTCGCCCTCGCCGGCTCGACCCGCCGCAGCTCCGACCCTGCCGTCGACGACCACCTCGGCGAGCAGCTGCTGCGCAGCGACAAGAACCGCCGCGAGCAGCGGATCGTCGCCGAGCGGATCGTCCGCGCCCTGCGCCCACACGCGGTCTGGGTCGAGGCCGCGGCCGAGCCGGAGATCGTCAAGGTGGCGAACATCCAGCACCTGGCGACGCCGGTGATCGCCCAGCTCGCCGAACCGCACTCGGCGATCGAGATGGCGGGCCTCCTGCACCCGACCCCGGCGGTGGGCGGCGAGCCCTGGCCCGCGGCCGCAGCCGCGATCGCCGACCTCGAGGGCATGGACCGCGGCTGGTACGCCGCCCCCGTCGGCTGGATGGACGCGACCGAGGACGGCGAATTCTGCGTCGCCCTCCGCAGCGCCCTCCTCCGCGACCGCGAGGCCCACCTCTTCGCCGGCGTCGGCGTGGTCGCCGGGTCCGACCCGGCGGCGGAGTTGGAGGAGACCGAGGTCAAGCTCGGCGCCCTGCTGCCGCTCTTGGCGGAATAGAGTCGGGAGACACTCGCCGGACAACAGCGGGGAGGGTCCGTCGAGTGTCTCCCGACTCTATTAGCGAAGCGCTGCGATTGCCCGTTGAACTAGCTGGGTCAGGTGCTGGTGGGCCTCGACGTTGGTCTTACGGTCAGTTTCGACCTCGATTAAGCCCGTACCTGCTGCGAGGGCTGCTGGCAGCTCGTCTAGCGACTCCAGCCGGCGGTGGGGGAGGTCGAAGAGGGCGGCGGCTTTGGCGGTGTCTACGCCGCGGGGGGTGCCGAGGAGAGCCTCGAATTCGTCGTTGGGCATCGCCGTCTGCTGAGGGAGGAAGTGGAAGATGCCGCCGCCGTCGTTGTCGATGACGACGATGCGGACGGGGGTCTCGACATCGCGCAGGGCGGCGAGGCCGCCGATGTCGTGGAGGAAGCCGAGGTCGCCGGTGACGATCGTGGTCGGGCGGCCGGAGGCGTGGGCGGCGCCGATCCCCGAGGAGACGAGGCCGTCGATCCCGTTGGCGCCGCGGTTGGAGAGGAAGAGGGCGTTCGTGTCGCCGGGGGCGAGGAAGGTCTCCTGATCGCGGATCGGCATGCTGGAGGCGGTGTAGACGAGGTCGCCGTTGCGATGTGCAGCCCCGAGGGCGCGGTGCAGGGCGGGCTCACTGATCTCGGCGCTCGACGGCAACGCCTCCGCGAGCGCGGTCTGCGCCGCTGTCTCGGCTCCGAGCCAGCGCTCGGGTACCGGTCGTTCGCGTCCCTCCAGACCTTCCAACCGCGTCGCCCAGCCGGAGGCCAGCTCGGTCGGGTCGGCGCGGAGGATCGCCGCCGCTCGCTTCGTCGGCTCGTTCCAGCCGCCGCGGGGGTCGATCACGATTTCGTCGGCGCCGCTCGCCCCCAGCCAGGCCCGCAGCGGCTTGCTGGTCGGCATCTCGCCGAAGCGCAGGACGAAGTCGGGGACGACGGAGCGCGCGAAATGCTCCTCCCGCAGCAGTAGGTCGTAGGCGGCGACGACATGGGAGCGGTCATGGGGTCCGCAGCGCAACTGCGAAGTCGGGTCGGCGAGGATCGGGAAGCCGGAGACGCGGGCGAGATGGGCGAGCGGCGCGCGCAGCTCGGGATCGAGCTGGCGGCCGGCGACGATCACGCCCGAGATCGCGTCGCCGATGTGGGCGGCCATCTCATGGAGGAGGAAGACGGAGGGCTCGAGGTCGATCCGCGTCACCGCGGTCAGCGGTCGCCCCTCGCGGCCCGCCAGCGCCAGCGGGTCGGTCGCGGTGACCGCGCCCTCGACCGACACCGGCGCCAGCGGCTCGCGCCAGGGCAGGTTGAGGTGGACGGGACCGGGGCGGACCTCGCCGCGCGCCGCGGCCAGCGCCCGGCAGGCGACCGAGCGGTAGTGGACGAGTCCGTCGTCGCCGGCCGCGTGCGTCCCGACTTCGCAGAACCAGCGCACCGAGCTGCCGAAGGTCTTAATCTGGTCGATCGTCTGTCCGGCACCGATCCCGCGCAGCTCGGGCGGCCGGTCGGCGCTCAGCACCAGCAGTGGCACCGCCGATTCGTCGGCCTCGCAGACCGCGGGGTGATAGTTGACCAGCGCCGTCCCCGAGGTGCAGAGCAGCGCCACCGGCTCGCCGCTCGCCTGCGCCGCCCCCAGCGCGAAGAAGGCGGCCGAGCGCTCGTCGACGATCACTGCCACCTCGATCTCGGGCTGCCGCCACAGCGCCACCGCCAGCGGCGTCGAGCGCGAGCCCGGCGAGATCACCGCCAGCCGCAGCCCCCCGCGTGCCAGCTCCTCGGCGAAGGCGGAGGCAAGGGCGGTGTTGGCATTGGTCGGGTCCATCGGTGTCTAGGCGGGTTTGTGTCCTCAGGGGCGACAAACCCGCCTTTGCAGGCTAAAT
>JBQCCT010000138.1:0-7112 GCA_051961955.1 Solirubrobacterales bacterium | reverse complement strand
AAGGAACTGCAGGTGGAGCTGAAGCGGATCCAGCGCGACGTCGGCATCACCTTCGTCTACGTCACCCACGACCAGGAGGAGGCGCTGACGATGAGCGACCGGATCGCGGTGATGAACCGTGGCCGGGTCGAGCAGGTCGCCGTCCCGGAGGAGGTCTACGACCGCCCCGCCACCACCTTCGTCGCCGGCTTCATCGGCGTCTCCAACCTGATGCCGGCGACGGTGACCGGCAACGAGGAAGTGAAGCTTGACCAGGGACAGACGATCTCCGCCCCCACCGACGGCTTCTCACGCGGCGAGCGCTGCCACGCGGTGGTGCGGCCGGAGAAGCTCCGGGTCGAACTGAGCGAAGCGGGCGGCGATGGCAGCGCCGGCGGGACCCGAGTCGAGGGAATCGTCGAAAGCTCGCTCTATCTCGGCACCGCGACCCAGATCGCCGTCGACCTCGGCGAGGGGGTGCGGATGACCGTCCTCGTCCCCAACACCGACGAGGCGGCGCGGCAGCGGCTGCCGGGCGGGGGCGCCCGAGTGGCACTGAGCTGGGATCCCGAGCACATGCATCTTGTCCGCGAGTCGCCGCGTAATGGAAGCGAGGCGACGAGCAGCGACGGCGCCACTCCCGCCGACCAGTCGCAACTGGAAACGACGCACGGAGGTTGAACCACAGATGGTGAGCAGCGAGAACAAGCAACGCAGGAGCGCAGCCGTCGTCGCCGTCCTAGTCGCGATGGCGACGCTTGCCCTTGGCCTCGCCGCTTGCGGCGGTGGGGGTGGGGGGATCGGTGGCAGCGGCGAAAAGGAAGCGCCACAGGTGAAACTGGAAGGCAAGCCCTCAGGGAGCCTGACGATCTCCAACTGGCCGCTTTATATCGACAAAGGCACGGTGCCGGCCTTCGAAAAAGCCACGGGCGTCAGCGTCAATTACATCGAGGACATCAACTCCAACGAAGAATTCTTCAACAAGATGCGGCCGCTGCTGGAACAGGGCGAATCGGGGGGCCGCAGCATCTTTGTCCTCGCCGACTACATGGTCGTGAAAATGCACAAGCTCGGCTATCTGCAGGAATTCGACAAATCCGGCCTGCAGGAAGTGGAAAACAACCTCGTCGCGAGCCTGAGGCACCCGCAGTTCGACCCCAACCGCGACTGGACGGTGCCGTGGCAGAGCGGCATGACCGGGATCATCGTCAACAAAGAAACGGCCCCGGACGTGCACTCGATCTGCGACCTCTTCAACCCCAAATACAAGGGCAAAGTCGACTTCCTCAACGAAGTGCGAGAAGCCGTGCCGCTGGTGATGAAGTGCGAAGGGGTCGACCCCAACCAGGCCACCGAAGCGGACTGGATGAAGGCGATCGAAAAAATCAAGGGTGCCGCCGAATCGGGGCAGATCCGCCGCTTCACCGGCAACGACTACGCGCGTGACCTGACCAGCGGCGACGCCGTCGCGGTGATGGGCTGGTCGGGCGATGCGGTGCAGCTGCAGGAAGACAACCCGAACCTCGAATGGCGGATGCCGACCGAGGGCTGCATGCTCTGGTCGGAAGACATGGTGATCCCAGTTGGGGCGCCGAACCCGACCGCGGCTCAAGCCTGGATGAACTTCGTTTATAAGCCCGAGATCCAGGCCAACATCGCCGAATACGTCAACTACGTGACCCCGGTCGAAGGCGTGAAAGAGATCCTCGCCAAGCGGGAACCGGCACTGGCCGAAAACCAGTTGATCTTCCCCAGCGCCTCCTTCACCAAGAAGTGCTCGGGGACGCCGGTGCTGGAAGGCGAAGAGGAACAGAAGGTGATCAAAGCCTTCGACGCAGTGCTCAACGGGTGAGCTAGATGCGACGCCGGATCGTCCCCTATTTCCTGCTCGGGCCGGGGACGATCTGGCTGATCGTCTTCTTCGTTGTCCCGCTGTTCTACATGGCCGAACTCTCTCTCTGGTCGGGAGTGATCGGCGAATTCGAATTCAGCTGGAACTGGTCTAACTACAGTGAAGCGCTGTCGGCGTATGACACGCAGTTCGTGCGTTCGTTCGAGTACGCCGGGGCCGCAACCCTGTTGGCGCTGGTGATCTCTTATCCACTCGCCTACGCGATCGCCTTCAAGGCGGGACGCTGGCGCAACCTGATGCTGTTCGCGGTGGTCGCACCGTTCTTCACCACCTACCTGATCCGGACCATCGCCTGGGAGACGATCCTCTCCGACGAAAGCCCGGTGACCGAATTCCTCCACGCAATCGGGCTGGCGCCGAGTGGCCACATCCTCGCCCCCAGCTGGGCCGTGATCGCCGGCCTCACCTACAACTTTCTCCCCTTCATGATCCTGCCGATCTATGCCAGCCTGGAGCGGATCGACGTGCGGCTGATCGAGGCGGCGAAGGACCTCTACAGCTCGGCGGCGCAGAGCTTCTGGCGGGTGACGCTGCCGCTCTCGGCGCCGGGGATCGTCGCCGGCACGCTGCTCACCTTTATCCCGGCGGCGGGGGACTACGTCAACGCCCAGTTCCTCGGCGGCGCCGGCAATCGGATGATCGGCAACGTGATCCAGTCGCTCTACCTGAGCCAATCCGACTACCCGTCGGCGGCGGCGCTCTCGTTCGTGCTGATGGCGTTGATCATGATCGCCGTCGTCGTCTACATCCGCTTCGCCGGCTCGGAGGCGCTGATGGGTGAGGAGGCGCGATGAGCGAGAGTCGCGTCACCCGCGCCTGGCGCTGGCTGCGCGAGCACGCGGTCAACATCGTCGCCGCGCTGGTGGTGGTCTACCTGCTGCTGCCGATCGCGGTGATCCTGCTCTTCTCCTTCAACAACCCACAGGGTCGCTACAACTACACCTGGGTCGGCTTCACCCTCGACCACTGGCGCCACGCCTTCAGCCGTCCCGAACTGAACGAAGCGCTCGTCACCAGCCTCAAGCTGGCGCTGTTGGCGACGGTGATCTCGACGATCATCGGCACGATGATGGCGCTGGCGCTGGTCCGCCACCAGTTCCGCGGCCGGCGCCTGGCGAACTTCCTGATCGTGATCCCGATGGCGACGCCCGAGGTGGTGATGGGGGCGGCGCTGCTGTCCTTCTTCCTCATCCTCGGGACCCCTTCGCTCGGCTTTGAGACGCTGCTGATCGCCCACGTCATGTTCTGCATCAGCTTCGTCGTCGTCGTGGTGCGGTCGCGGCTGATCGGCTTCGACCGCAGCCTCGAGGAGGCGGCACGGGACCTCGGCGCCAACCCGTTCGCGACCTTCCGCCTCGTCACCCTGCCGCTGATCATGCCCGGCATCTTCGGTGGCGCCATGCTCGCTTTCGCCCTCTCGATCGACGACTTCGTCATCTCCAACTTCAACTCCGGCACCACCGTCACCTTCCCCCTCTACATCTTCGGCGCCGCCCAACGCGGCATCCCGGTAGAAGTGAACGTGATCGCGATGATCCTCTTCAGCGTCACCATCGCCGCGATGGGCCTTGCCACCTGGCAGCAGCGGCGGGCAGAAAAGATGGCCAGCGTGCGGCCCGAGCAGGAGGAAGCGCCGATGCCGCTGCCAGGAGCGGCTGCCGCGACCTAATGGTTCTGTCTCTGGTGTAGCAGCGGTACGACTTCTTCGTTCAGCTCGTCGAGAGCAACCGGCCCCGCCCACATCAGTCGCAGCCGCCCCTTCGGGTCGATCAGGAAATTTTCGGGGAAGCCGGTAGTGCCGTAATCGTGCGCGGCATTGCCCTGGCCATCGCGTAGCTGGGGAGAGCTGGTCCCGTAACGGTGCACAAAGGCCTTTCCATCGTCGCTGAGGTCGCGGCTGTCGATACCGAGAATGGTGAACTCGGCGTTGCCGTGTTGCTGCTGGAATTCCTCTAGGGCCGGCGCCTCTTCTCGACAGGGAGGGCACCAGGAGGCCCAGAAGTTGACGAGGACCCAATGGCCGCGGTAGCCGGCGAGCGACCCTTCGCCGCTGCCTTCGAGCTTGGGCAGCGTCATCTCAGGGGCGGTATCGCCGATCGCGAGCCTGTGACCACCTTTGCTCAGTAGCCCAAAAGTGAGCAGGCCGACGAGGGCGACGACGACGAGCGTGCTGATGGTTGATCGAACGGTCAGGGTTCTCGCCGTCAGCGGCCGATATGGAAACCGATTAGCTCAGGGATCTTCGCCACGGCTGAGGCGACTGGCTTGGGGCGACGGTCAGATAGCTCCGCCTGCTCTTTCTTGAGGATGCCAAGGCGGATGGCTTCGCCTCCGATCCAATGGAAGGGCTCCGATGGGATGCGGGGCGTCTTGGCGTTGACAAAGGGCAGAGTCGTGTGGTCGTCCTGGCGGTCTAGAGCCAGGGCGGCGAGGGTGCGGCCGACCATGTTCGAGGGGCCTACGCCGTTGCCGGTGTAGCCGGCGGCTGCCCAGGCGCGGTTGGGGGCGAGGGCGTGGATGGCGGGAAGGTGGGTTGGGGAGGCGTCTATCGGGCCGCCCCAGGCGTGGGTCAGACGGCGGCCGCGGAGGGCGGGAAAGTAGTCGTGCAGGTGTTCGGCGGCGGCGGCGATGACGGCGGCGTCGAGCTCGGCGCGCCCGCCGGTGCGGGCGCCGACGGCGATGCGGCCTCCGCCCCAGCCGAAGACGATGCGGCCGTCGGGGGTGGTGCGGAAGTAGTGGAGCAGGGCGCGGGAGTCGGTTATGCAGTCGTCATCGGTCCAGCCGATTTCCTCCAGCACGTCGGGGACCGGCTCGGTGAGGACGATGTGGGAGGAGGCGACGGTAAGGCGGCCGCGCAGCGGCCCGTGCCGGCCCTTGGCGGCGGCGCCGATCGCCAGCACGCCGCGGCGGGCGCGGACCGAGGCGGCGGCGGTGCGCACTTCGACGCCGTCGCCGGCGGCGCGAAAAGAGCGCACCGGAGAAGACTCGAAGACTTCGACCCCCGCCTCGATCAGCTTCGCTCGCAAACCCAGCGCCAGGCGCGCCGGCTGCACCGTCGCCGAGGTCGGCGAGACGGCGCCGGCGCGAAAGGCCGGCGACTGGCAGCGCGCCGCCACCTCCTCCTCGCTCAGCGGCTGCAGCATCTCCGGCACGCCGAGCTCGCGGCAGGCGTCCACCGCGCGGGCCCAGGAACTGTCGTGCGCCGGCGCGGTTGAGACCTGTACATAGCCGGCGGGCCGGAACCAGGCGTCGACTCCCTGCTCGGCGCAGAAGCGCTCGATCCGGCTGACCGCCTCTTGCGCCGCCCGCGCCGTCGCCAGCGCCCCCTCGGCGCCCCAGCGTTCGCGCATCGAGGCGAGCGAGAACCACATCGCGTTGCAAAAGCCGCCGTTGCGACCGCTCGGGCCGCGCCCGCAGACCGCTTCGGACTCGAGCAGGACGACCCGCGCCGCCGGCTCCAGCTGACGCGCGTACCAAGCGGTCCACATCCCGGTGTAGCCGCCGCCGACGACGAGGACGTCCGCCTCGAGGTGACCGCCGAGGCTGGGGCGTGGCTGCACGTCCCCCGCCTCCTCGATCCAGTAGCCAAGGCGCGTGTGGCGCATCGCCCAATTCTCCAGCACCGCGGGTCGCGGTCCCTAGACTCGGCTCGATGTCCAATTCCGGACAGGACTTGACCCCCTACGTCGACGCCCTGCTGGCCTACGCGGCGCTAGAGACGGGGCGATTCCAGGTCCCCGGCCACAAGGGCGGGCTCGGGGCCGACCCGGCGATGCGCGAGCTGGTCGGGGAGGTCGGCTTGCGCAACGACATCCCCTCGGTCACCGAAGGGGTCGACATCGGCCCCGAACCGACTCCCTTCCAGCAGGGACAGCAGCTGGCGGCCGAGGCCTGGGGGGCGGCGCGGACCTGGTTCCTCACCAACGGGGCCTCGCAGGGCAACCACGCCGCCTGCATGGCGCTCGCCCACCTTGGCGAGCGGGTGGTGGTCCAGCGCAACGTCCACTCCTCGGTGATCGACGGCCTGGTGCTGAGCGGCCTGCGCCCGACCTTCGTCGCGCCCGAGCTCGACCCCGAGCTGGGGATTGCCCACGGGCTGACGCCGGACTCGCTGGCGGCGGCGCTGGACGAGACGCCGGAGGCGGTGGCGGCGATGGTCGTCTCCCCCACCTACTTCGGCGCCGCCGCCGACATCGCCGGCCTGGCCGAGGCGACGCACGCGCGTGGGGTGCCACTGGTCGCCGACGAGGCCTGGGGCGCCCATCTCCACTTTCACCCAGATCTGCCACCGGACGCGCTCGCCTGCGGCGCCGACCTCGTCACCTCCTCGACCCACAAGATCGTCGGCAGCCTCACCCAGGCGGCGATGCTGCACCTCGGCCACGGCGGCCGCATCGACGGCGCGATCGTCGACCGCTGCGTCAGCCTGGTCGAGACGACCAGCCCCAGCGGCCTCCTTTCCGGCTCGCTCGACGCGGCACGGCGGCAGATCTACCTCCACGGCGAAGGGCTGCTGGAGCAGGCGCTGGCGGCGATCGCGAAGACGCGCGAGCGGATCCGCGAGATTCCCGGCCTCGATGTGCTCGACGAGCGGATGGTCGGGGGGCCTGGGGTGGCGGGCTGGGACCCGCTGCGGCTGGGGATCGATGTGCGCGGTACCGGCTCCAGCGCCCAGCGCCTCTGGAAAGCCGCGTTTCATACCGCCGGGCTCGACCTCGAGCTCTACTCGGGGAACGTCGTCGTCGCCATCTTCGGGGTCGGTGAGGACGCCGAGGCCGCCGGCGAGCGGCTGGTCGAGGGCCTGCGCGTGGCGGTGCACGAGCTGGAGGAGACGCCCGGAACGCCGGACGAGAAGCTGGCGCCGGCACCACCCTGGGGCGAGCTGGTGCTGACCCCGCGCGAAGCCTTCCTTGGCCCCCAGGAGGTGATCCCCTTCGACGACGCCGCCGGGCGTGTCGCCGCCGAGGGCCTCGCCGCCTACCCGCCCGGGATCCCCAACGTCCTCCCCGGCGAGCGGCTGACGGCCGAGACGCTCAATTTCATCCGCGAGAGCGTGGCCCACGGCGGCTACGTCCGCGGCGGCTCTGATCGAGAGCTGAAGACTCTTCGAGTTGCGCGATAGAGGAGTGGGGGGGGGGGGGGGGGGGGGGCGGGCGCGGGGGTGGGGGGGGGCCGCGCCCCCCCCCCCCCCCGCGAGCCGGAGGGCGGCGGAGGGGGGGGG
>JBQCCT010000137.1:0-7345 GCA_051961955.1 Solirubrobacterales bacterium | reverse complement strand
GGCGCCTCGCTCGTCGTCGGGGGCACCGGCGGCCTGCTGATCATCGGCGGCGCCGTCACCTGGGGCATCATGGAAGCCAAGGTCAGGGAACAGTTCAAGCAGATCGGCGAAGAACAGAACAAGATCGCGGCCGACCAGCGCCAGCTCGTCGCGCTGAAGGGGCTGTCGACCGGGGCCAGCCAGGCAATCAGCTACAGCCAGACCGCGCTCAACTCCCTCTCGGACTTCCGCACCACCTGGCACACCTTCGAAGGCGAGCTGCAGGGCGTGGCGAACAAGCTGCAGAAAGGCGAAAAAAGCCTCAGCACGCTCCTTCAGGGCACCTTCACCAAACAGGCAGCCAAAGAGTGGGCCGACGCCGCCGCCCTTGCCCACGAACTGATCACCGTCTCACCCGAAGTGGCGACCAAAGAAATGTCGATGCTGCCCCAAGCGCAGGCCGCATGAGCGATCCGTTCGACGGAAAGCAGGTCAACGCCCAGCTCGACGCCGGTCTCAGCGGCGTCGCGCAGCTGAACGCGTCGTGCCAGGCGGTGATCCAGGCCGAAATCGAACGGGTCAAATCGGATTGGTGGGAACAGCTCAACCAGGAGCTCGGCGAGGCCGAGAAGCTGGTTGTCAACTGGCGGCAGGGCGGCGCCCTCTACTTCGGCAGCGAAGTGGTGGGCGCCGTCTCCCACTGCGCCTCCGTCTTCCTCGTCGCCCACGCGCCGATCGAGAAGCTTTTCGAAGAGCTGGAACAGCACTTCGACCCGGCCAAGAAGGAGCAGCTGGTCGAGCACTTCCGGGCGCTTCAGCAGCCCGTCGCGTCGATCGCCGCGTCGATCGGCGAATACCTGGAAAAGCTCGCCGCCTTCGAGCGTGAAATGGGCGGCGTCCAGCAGAAGATGGAGACGACGGTCGCCGAAGTGCAGGCCAAAGAGGCCGAAATCGAGGCCACGATCCAGAGCATCAACGCCCAGATCAAGCAGCTGAACGAACAGGTCCAGACCGATCGGGAAGCCGTCGCCAAGGCGCGGTCGGAAAGGACGACCGGGATCTTCGAGACCATCTTCGGCATCGTCTTCGCGCCCGTGACGGGCGGCCTCTCACTGGTCCTCGCGGGCATCGGCGTCGCCTCCATCACCGAGGCGGAAGGCGACATCTCCCACATGGAAAGCCAGATCTCCGGCTTCCAGCAGACGATCGCCGGCGACCAGGCGACGCTGACGACCGATCAGCAGATCGTCGCCACGCTCAACTCGCTGACGATGAGCACGAAGTTCGTGCTGACCGACCTGGAAAGCATCGGCAGGGCCCTCGACGCCCTGCGGACGACCTGGGTCGCCTTCGAAGGCGAGCTCGCGGGCGTGATCGCCAAGCTGGAAAAAGCCCAGGACGCCGCCGGCCTCACGACCAGCCACGTCTGGTACACCGCGGCCTGTCACGAGTGGGAAGACGTCGCCAAGCACGTCGCCGAAATCACCGACCTGCCGGTCGAAACCGACAAACGCCAGATCGGCTGAGCCAGCGCTGAAGTTACACCTAAGAGTCGCTGAGTCAGTCTCAGCGAGGATCGCTGCCGTAGGAAATGGAGCGGTGGCGGATGGCGGCGACGCGAACCGTCTTTCCGCCGTCGGTCAGCTGGTAGAGGATTCGATAAGAGCCGACCCGCAGCGAATATGGACCGCGCAGTTTTCCGCGCAGCGCGTAGCCCGCAAAAGGATCACGCTCAAGCAGGCCAAGCGCATCCTCAATCGCATCGATTAGCGGCCAGCCCAGTTCGAGCAGGTCACGACGGGCCCGACGGGCGAGGACTAGGCGAGCCAACGATCAGCTGGAGGTCGGCCGAAGCTCGGCTAGCTCGCTGCGAAGCTCGGCAAGAGCGATCGTCTCGCCTCGCTCAATCTCGGCAAGCCCCACCTCCAACGCCGAGAGGGCATCCGGATCAGAGAGGATCTCGGCAGTCTCCTCCAGCGCCTCGTACTCGTCTATCGGCACCAGCGCCGCCGCCGGGGTCCCGTTCCGGGTGACCAGCACGTGATCGCGACGATCGCTGACAGCGTCGAGCAGACTGCTGAGGTTGCTGCGCAGCTCGCGAACGGGAACGGTCTTGGGCACGAGATTTAGTGTACACGTTCGCGTACACGCGAACGCCCAACTCGTAATCCGATTGCCAAGGTGGGGGCGGCGATCAAAGCTATGGACAGTGCCCGGATGAGCGGCAGAAACCCGCGATCCCCCGCCGTCTGAACGTGGTCTAGCCACTCCTCGCGTTCTTCCTGGCGCCGCTTTTTCGGGATCAGAAATGCTGCTGCCATGATGATGCCGGTGGCGATTCGACCTCCCTCCCGATCGATCTGAGTGGCCGTCAGGGCGACCAGGAGTGGCAGCAGGATGCTGTCGACCAGGGCGGTGTCCTCTTGGGTTGCCGCCGCTGCGGTCAACAGCAGCAGGATCGCCAATGCACGCCCCGGATACATCAGCTCCATCTACGCGCACGCGACAGGACTCGGCCACGCAGAGCCATGGGGGGCAGGGCCCGGACAAGAATCGAGGCGGTGCGCCTCAAGATCGGAAGGCGCTCCTCGGCGGCGCAGCGAAGCTCGTCCGCCCACTCGTCCAGCGCCTCCTGCCGGTCAGGCCGGGGGAGGACGTTCACGGCGACACTCAAAAAGGAGAAACAGAAACCAAGCCTCCTCTTAGGTGGATTCTCCCACACCAACTGGCCCTCTGAGGCGGTCCTTACTCGAGTAGTGCCAGCGGGAAGGTCCCCGCTCTCGTCGATCATCAGCGACCACTGGCGGATCGCACGCGCACCCCATCCTTCGATCTGTTGATTTTGCTGCAAGACCTCATCTTCGGCGCGGATTCTCACTCCTTCGTTTAAGGCAAGGAGTCGCCTGCACTGATCGGGGGAGACCGGTTCTTGGATCGTCAGAGCCTCCCCATTCCGAAGCATCACGCTGATCGTAACCACGCTCATGCGGCCCCCGACCATCCTGGCGCCAGTAAGCGAAGCGCCTGTCTCTGGTTGACGGTAGCCGCCTGCGCTGCTCTTCTTCCTTCTCCGGTCAGTTCGTAGTAGCGGCGACGGCGACGCTGATTGTCGACCTGCACCTCCGTCCATCTGTGTTTGATGAAACCCTCGTCTTCCAGTCGACGGAGGATCGGATAAATCGTCCCCGAAGGCAGCCCCGTAGCCCGCGCCAGCTCGAATCCGTAGGTTTCGTCGCTGGGCGAGTCTAGAAAGGCTTGAAAGACATAGCGCCTAGAGACTCGGCCGATGCCGTTCGATGACGCGGGTGAAGTCGGTGCTCGCCGGGAGAGTGCCGAAGGCTTGGCCCCAGTCGCCGGAGAGGCGGGAGGCGCAGAAGGCGTTGGCCACTGCTTCGTCGCCGTAGCGGACGAGGAGGGAGCCTTGGAGGGCGAGGGCCATGCGCTCGACCAGGTGGCGGGCGCGGGTCTCGATCGTTTCCAGGTCGCCGGGGAGCTCGTCTTTGAGGGAGTTGGCGAAGGCGGCGAGGCGGGGCTCGGCGGCGGCGCCGTCGGCGACCTCGGCGAAGAAGGCCTCGACCGAGGCGGGGCTCTTGACCATGGCGCGGAGGACGTCGAGGCACTGGACGTTGCCCGAGCCCTCCCAGATCGAGTTGAGTGGGCTCTCGCGGAAGAGGCGCGGCATCCCCGACTCCTCGACGTAGCCGTTGCCGCCGAGGCACTCGAGCGACTCGCCGGCGTGGGCCACGGCGCGCTTGCAGGTCCAGTACTTGAGAACGGCGTTGGCGACGCGCTTGAAGGCCACCGCCTCCTCGTCGCCGGCGAGCGCTTCGTCGTAGGCGCGGGCCAGGCGCAGCGCCCCGATCGTTGCCGCCTCCGACTCGATCGCGAGGTCGGTGAGGACGTTGCGCATCAGCGGCTGCTCGACCAGCTCACGGCCGAAGACGGAGCGGTGGCTGGTGTGGTGGATCGCCTGGGCGACGCCGACGCGCATCCCGGTGGCGCCGCCGAGAACGCAGTCGAGGCGGGTGTGGTTGACCATCTCGATGATCGTCCGCACCCCGGCGCCCTCCTCGCCTACCAGCCAGGCCGAGGCGGCGTCGAACTCGACCTCGCTGGAGGCGTTGGAGCGGTTGCCGAGCTTGTCCTTCAGCCGCTGCAGGCGGAACCGGTTGCGCTCGCCGTCGGGCGTCCAGCGCGGAAAGAGGAAGCAGGAGATGCCGCCGTCGGCCTGCGCCAAAACGAGGAAGGCGTCGCACTGGGGTGCCGACATGAACCACTTGTGGCCGGTCAGCTCGTACTCGGCGCCGGGCCCGCCGCCGTTGACCGGCCGGGCGACGGTCGTGTTGGCGCGCACGTCGGTGCCGCCCTGCTTCTCGGTCATCCCCATCCCGGCCAGGGCCCCGGGCTTCTGCGGCGCCGGCGCGTTCGCCGGGTCATAAGTGGTGGAAAGGAAGCGCGGTTCCCACTCGGCCGCCAGCTCCGGCTGCGTCCGCAGGGCCGGGATCACCGAGTAGGTCATCGAGATCGGGCAACCGATCCCCGCCTCCGCCTGCGACATGCACATGAAGGCGGCGCCGCGGGCGACGTGGGCGCCGGGCCGCGGGTCCTTCCAGGGCGAGCCGTGGAGCTCGAAGCCGACCCCCACGCTCATCAGCTCGTGCCAAGAGGGATGGAACTCGGGTATGTCGATGCGGTTGCCGTAGCGGTCGTGCGTGCGCAGCTTCGGCGGGTTCTCGTTGGCGAGCCGCCCCAGCTCTTGGGCCGCCGCGGACCCCGCGTACTCACCGACGGTGGTGATTCGCTCCAGATCCCACTCCGCACCCTCGCGCCGTACCGCCTCGCCGAGCACCGTGTCGGTCTCGAAGACGTTGTAGTCGACGAGCGGCGGTGGCTGGTTGACCACCTCGTGAGTGCCGAGACCGGGACGCTCTACGGTTGCCATCGCCGTTGATTGTCGCACCTAGATAGCATCGCCCGTCGTGCCGAAGATCAAGGTTGAGAACCCGGTCGTCGAGCTCAACGGCGATGAGATGACCCGGATCATCTGGTCGTTCATCAAAGAGCAGCTGATCCTCCCCTACCTCGAGGTCGAGCTGAAGTACTACGACCTCGGGATCGAGAGCCGCGACGCGAGCGAAGACCGGATCACGGTGGAAGCCGCGGAAGCGATCAAGCGCCACGGGGTCGGCGTCAAGTGCGCGACGATCACTCCCGACGAGGCGCGGGTCGAGGAGTTCGACCTCAAAGAGATGTACCGCTCGCCGAACGGCACCATCCGCAACATCCTCGGCGGCGTCATCTTCCGCGAGCCGATCGTGATCTCCAATATCCCGCGATTGGTGCCGGGGTGGACGAAGCCAATTGTGATCGGCCGCCACGCCTTCGGCGATCAGTACCGCGCCACCGACCTGGTGGTGCCGGGCGAGGGGACGCTGACCCTCACCTACACGCCCAAAGACGGTTCCGAGCCGGTCGAGCTCGATGTCTACGACTTCCCCGGCGGCGGGATCTCGATGGCGATGTACAACCTCGACGAGTCGATCCGCGAGTTCGCCCGCGCCTCGATGCGCTACGGCCTCGACCGCGGCTTTCCCGTCTACATGTCGACTAAGAACACCATCCTCAAGCGCTACGACGGTCGCTTCAAGGACCTCTTTGCCGAGGTCTACGAGAACGAGTTCGAGGACGAGTTCGAGGCGGCCGGGCTTACCTACGAACACCGCCTGATCGACGACATGGTCGCCGCCGCGCTGAAGTGGGAGGGCGGCTACGTCTGGGCCTGCAAAAACTACGACGGCGACGTGCAATCCGACACCGTCGCTCAGGGCTTCGGTTCGCTGGGCTTGATGACGAGCGTGTTGATGAGCGCCGATGGCAAAACGGTCGAGGCTGAGGCCGCCCACGGCACCGTCACCCGTCACTACCGGCAGCACCAGCAGGGCAAACCGACTTCGACCAACCCGATCGCATCGATCTTCGCCTGGACCCGTGGGCTTGGTGCCCGTGGGCGCATGGATGAAACCCCAGCGGTCTCGCAGTTCGCGGAGGCGCTTGAGCGCGTCTGCGTCGAGACCGTCGAAAGCGGGAAGATGACGAAAGACCTGGCGCTGCTGGTGGGTGGTGGCCAGGAGTACCAGACCACGCAGGAGTTCCTCGCTTCGATCGACGAGAACCTCCAGCGCGCGATGGCGTAACGATCTTCCAAACCCCCAACTCGAGGAGAGGATTTAGTGAGCACCCCTGTCAAGGTCACCGTTACCGGCGCCGCCGGCCAGATCGGCTACGCCCTCCTTTTCCGCATTGCCAGCGGTCAGATGCTCGGCCCCGACACGCCGGTTGAGCTGAGCCTGCTGGAGATTCCGCAGGCGATCAAAGCCGCGGAGGGCACCGCGATGGAGCTCGACGACTGCGCCTTCCCGCTGCTGAGCCGGATCGACATCACCGATGACCCGAAGCAGGCCTTCGAGGGCTGCAACGTCGGCCTGCTGGTGGGCGCGCGTCCACGCGGCCCGGGCATGGAGCGCTCCGACCTGCTCGAGGCCAACGGCGGCATCTTCAAGCCGCAGGGCGAAGCGATCAACGCCGGCGCGGCCGCTGACGTCAAGGTGCTGGTGGTCGGCAACCCGGCCAACACCAACTGCCTGATTGCGATGTCGAACGCCCCCGACGTTCCCCGCGAGCGGTTCACCGCGATGATGCGCCTCGATCACAACCGGGCGAAGTCACAGTTGGCCAACAAGCTCGGCAAGCCGGTCTCCGCGGTGACGAACATGACCACCTGGGGCAACCACTCGACCACGCAGTACCCCGATCTCGTCAACGCCAAAGTCGACGGGTCCAGTGCCTGGGACGCGGTTGACGACGAAGCCTGGATCGCTGATGAGTTCATCCCGCGGGTAGCGAAACGCGGCGCCGAGATCATTGACGCGCGCGGTGCTTCCAGTGCCGCCTCGGCCGCGAATGCGGCGATCGATCACGTACACGACTGGGTGCTCGGTACCCCGGACGGTGACTGGGTGTCAATGGGTGTTCCCGCCGACGGTTCCTATGGAATCGGCGAGGGGATCATCTGCGGCATGCCTTGTGCTTGCAGCGACGGCGAGTGGAACGTCGTGCAGGGGCTCGAGATTCCTGACTTCTCGCGTGAGCGCATCGATCGCAGCGTGATGGAGCTTCAGGAGGAGCGCGACGCAGTCAGTCAGCTCGGCCTGATCTGAGCACGTTCTACCAACCGCATAAAAAGAGGCCGGCTGATGTGCCGGCCTCTTTTATTGAGGTAACGATTAGTACCGATCAGCCACCAGCTGGGTAGTACTGGCGACCTTTCTTCTTGACGCGACCTTCTTTCTCCAGGTCGCCAAGGACG
>JBQCCT010000136.1:0-2577 GCA_051961955.1 Solirubrobacterales bacterium | reverse complement strand
CGACGATCGCCTGCAGCTGCGGGTGGCGGGCGACGACCTCGCCCAGAGCCTCGATCTCGGCCGGGTCGAGGTTGATCGCATCCCAGCCGGGGAGGCCGGTGGACAGGGGCGTGTGGTGGAGCGCGAGCAGCGTCGGGCGCGCGGGCTCCTCACCCAGCGTCGCGTCCAGCCAGGCGAGGTCCCGCGGGCCGAAGCGGCCAGGGTCCTGGTCGGGGACATTCGAGTCGAGAAGGACGAGCCGCAGCGGACCCACCTCGACGCTGTAGTTGATCGGCTCGGCTCCGGCTCCGGGCAGCGCGAAGGCCGCCCGCAGGCGCGCCCGATCGTCGTGGTTGCCCGGCAGAGCATGGACCGGGCACTCGAACCGAGCGAGCGCTGAGTGCGCCAGCGAGTAGGACTCCTCGCTGCCGTCGTCGCTGAGGTCGCCGGAAACGAGCACGGCGTCGACCGGGTTCGGCAGCGCACGGACCGTCTCCACCACCGCTTCAAGCCGGGCAAGCGGATCGGCCTCCTCCTCCCTCGCGGCGAGGTGCAGATCGCTGAGCTGGGCTATCAGCAGTGGTCGTGGCACAGGCCGCCACTATTGCGAAGAGCTACGTCTCACGCCCCGACCGACGACTCACCCGGCGTCGAAGCCAACCAGCAGCCTGGTCGGATACTGGTCGTTGCGCTCGAGCTTTCCCTCGGCGCCGGGAGCGCGCTTGACGCCGGGCTGGCGCAGCACCGCCTTGGCGATCGCCGGGATCTGCATCGCGTTTGCGAAGCGCCCGAAGCACTCATGCATGCCGGCGCCGAAGTGCAGGTAATGATGCGGCGGCCGGTCGGTCTTGAAGTCGGAGGGGTCGTCGATCACGTCCCCGTCGAGCATCGCCGACTGGGTGGCGGCAAGCGTCAGCGTCCCCGCCGGGATGCGGGTCGCGTGGTGGGTGCCCTCTGCGACCACGTAGTCGACTGCCGTGCGGCGGATCACCCCGGCGGCCATCGGCCCCAGCCGCATCGCCTCCCACATGCAGGCACGCAGGGTCTCGTCGTCGTCCGTGCGCGCCGCCTCGCAGGCCTGGGCAAGGGCATCCGGTCGCTCGAGCAGGGCATTGACAGCGAGCGTCGTCGCTGACATCACGGTCGGGATGAAGCCGACGATCAAGCCGATGAAGTTGGTTCGGATCTCCTCGTCGGTGAAGGCCGTATCGGGGTCGGCCTGCATCGAGATCAGGCGTCCCAGCACGTCGTCGCCGATTTCGCCCGACGCCTTGCGGGCGGCGATCACCGAATCCAGGTGCGAGCGCATCGCCACCCCGGCGCGCTCGGCGGCGGCGTGCAGCTCGGCGTCGTCCTGCTGGTTGAGAAAGATGTCGGCGAACATCGCGCACGCCCATTCGATCTGCGTCTTCTCATCGGGTCCCGGGGTGCCGAACCAGCGCTCCACCAGCCGCACGGGAACCCTGCTGGCGAAGTCGACCAGATCGAGCTGCCCCTGCGCTTCGGCGACGATCCGCTCCGCCTCGCTCGCCGCGAACCCGGCCAGGCCGGGGATGTCGGACCGCGGCGCCGCGAGCCGCAGGATCGATACTTCGCGTTCGTAGGCTGCCGAGTCGTCGCGGCCGAGGATGAAGTCGCCGGCGAGCGCACGCATTTTTTCGCCGTACTCCGAGACGCTGAAGGCCTCGTCGTGCTCCAGCACCTCGACCACGTCGTCGTAGCGGCTGACGACTGCGATCTTCTTGGTGACCAGCACCGGCCTTAGGGCACGGAGCAAGGCGAAGACGTGCTCGGGGTGTTCCACGGCCTCCCGCCGCACCTGCTCGAGCACTTTGTGGGCGAGAGCCTCGGCGTCGTCGCCCAGCTCGTCCGCGAAGCGCTCGATGTCGTTGATTATCGACACGTCATTCCTTCCCGTCCGCCGCCGAGATGAAGTGGAGGCCGTTGACGCCGGGGGTGAAGAAGTACTCGCCGCCGCGGCAAGTGACCAGGCGGGCAAGGCCGTCGACGACGAAGGGGGGACAGCCGGGAACGACCATCTTCGGCTGCTCGCAGCTCTGACTGCCGGTCAGAGCGTCCTGGTCGTCGCCGATCCCAAAGGCGTTGCCGCTCTGCATCCACTGCGACTGCACGAACTCGAACTGCCGTTCGATGCTGGCCTGCAGCGAAGTGAAGATCAGCCCCCGTTCCTGCCCGTCGTCCTCGGCCCCGGGCGACAGTTTCGGGCCGTAGGAGATGCCGCGGCGGATCATTCGGTGCCGGTTGACGAGCTTGCCCTTAAAGGGAAGGCTTTCGCGGGGGTTTGCCCGTCGGATATGCCCGCCGACCGGACAGCCCATGCCTTCGCCTTCGCCATCGCTATCGTCGCCGTAGGCGTAAGCGAAGTCGTTGTTGCGCATCCGGTCTTTGGCGAGCTCAGGGTCAGGGCCATCCGGGGAGAGGGCGAGAGGCGTTCCGTCAGCCCAGCGACCGACCATCTTCGCCGCCAGCATTTCTTCGCCGCCGGGATAGAACCTGGCCGCCTCCTGCAGTTGACGGCGGAAGGTCGCCACGTCCTGGTGCAGCTTCCGGTAGACGAGAAAGCTTCCGTTAGCCGTG
>JBQCCT010000135.1:0-9304 GCA_051961955.1 Solirubrobacterales bacterium | reverse complement strand
ACGGAGCCGGGACGCCGACGACCGAGTTGACGAACGGATCGACGAGGAGCGAGAAAAGCCCTCCGCAACCGTTCGCGCCCGGTACCGCAAACGCGTTGTCGACCAGCTTGGTTTCGTTGAACGTCGCCAAGGTCCCGCTGGCGTTTTCCGTGCCGTTGCCCGGAGAACCCGAGATCGGCGTGTTCGGCAACGGCGGTGAGGTGGTGCCGGTCGTGAGTTCGAGCACGATCGGGTGTGCGTTCGAGCCGATGTAGCAATTGCTGCCCAGGAACGCGTTGTCCAGCTTGATCTTCACCGGCAGTTTGAGGGCGGTGCCTTTCCCCAGCAGCTGGTTGGCGGGGTTGAGCCCGATCGACGACGCCGGGGCCGCCAGTTCCATCGTCGCATTGATGCCCGAGAGCCCGTTGCTGTTGATGATTTCTTCGTACAGGTTTCTCAGGAACGCGGGCCACGAGGCTGGCGCGGGGATACCGGCCAGACCGCCCGGGACGGGCTGTGGCGTTTTGACCAGCGTGTTGCCGTCCTCGGCGCCGAAGACTTCAAGTTTCCCGAAGATGTCGGGTTCCCATTCGATGCCTCCCTGCAGCACGACAGGGTGCACGATCGGCGTAGTTTTTTTGCCGATGGTGAGGCTGCCGGAGTTCGTGACCGCGTAGAGGCAGGCATTGAGTGCCGGCCGGCTCAACGGGCAGTCGCCGAACTGGGCGAATTCCCCCGTGGGGTGATGCGGCGCGGCAGCGGCCGAGGAGGCCGGCACCAGCATCGCGAACACCAATGCACCGGCTAGAAATAGCCTTTTCATTGACTGGTCCTTTCGACTGGATTGCGTTACGGGAGTTCCCTGCTCCCCTTGGGCCCATCGGAATGCAATGCGCATCCTGAATGGGAAAAACCCTTCTAACAGACAACCCGCTCTGGCGCAAGGCAAAAACTGGTCATTGAGACCAATCACCTGGATTCGCTCGGCAGCTGCGAATCACATCCCGACTTGCGTTCCCGCGCTCAGCGATGGACACTGCCCGGGTGTCGATGGCAAGCATCGAGACCCATTCCACCGCCCAGGGAAAGGCCGCTCGGGGGGCGGTGCCTCGCTCAAGCCATGGAGAGTGGGATCCCGCTGCGCGGGATCCACTGCAGATTCTCGCCCGGCAGGACGCGAGCCGGCTTGCCGAGTTGGTGCCGATTCGCTACGGCCGCATGCTCTCTTCCCCTTTTGCATTCTTTCGTGGATCTGCGGCGGTGATGGCTGCCGACCTGGCGACGACTCCGGACGCGGGCCTGAAGGCGCAGCTCTGCGGCGACGCTCACCTGGCGAACTTCGGAATCTTCTCGGCCCCAGACCGACGCCTCATCTTCGACTGCAACGACTTTGACGAGACTTGCCGCGGGCCCTTCGAGTGGGACGTGAAGCGTCTTGCCGCCAGCATCGCCGTCGCCGGGCGGGAGCGGGGCTTCAGCGGGAAGGAGCGGGAGCGGGCGACGCGCAGCGCGGTGAGGTCTTACCGAGAGTCGATCAGGGAATTCGCTGCGATGCGCAACATCGACGTCTGGTACTCGCGGCTGGACATCGAGCCGGCTCTGGAGATCGTTCGCCCGCAGGTCGACGAGCGTCGGTATCGCCGGGTCGAACAGACCCTCGCCAAGGCTCGCGGCAAGGACAGCCTGCGGGCTTTGGGCAAGCTGACTTACGAAAAGGACGGCGAGATCCGCATCGTCAGCGATCCGCCTCTGATCACACCGCTGGAGGAGCTGACGGATGCCCCCGAGGCGGCGCAGCAGTTGCAGGTGGTGCTTGCCGCATACCGTGAGTCGCTTACCCACGACCGCAAGCGTCTTGCCGCCTCCTACCGCTACGTCGACGCCGCTCTCAAAGTGGTGGGGGTTGGGAGCGTTGGCACCCGCGCCTGGATCGTGTTGTTGCTCGGCCGGGATTCCGGCGACCCCCTTTTCCTGCAGGCGAAGGAAGCGCAAGCCTCGGTGCTCGAGCCCTACGTTGGCGCCAGCCCCTATCGCAACCACGGCCGCCGGGTTGTCGAGGGACAGCGGCTGATGCAGGCGGCAAGCGACATCTTCCTCGGCTGGGTCGCGACGAAGGGTCAGGATGACGAGCGCCGCTGCTTTTACGTGCGCCAGCTGTGGGACGGCAAGGGGTCGGCAGACGTCGCACGAATGTCGCCAGGCGACCTGGCGATCTACGCCGCGCTCTGCGGTCAAGCTCTGGCGCGGGCCCATGCCCGCTCCGGCAACCGGTTTGGGATCGCCTCCTACTTGGGAGGGGGGGAGGTCTTCGACAAGGCCGTCGCGCGCTTCGCCGAGGCCTACGCGGATCAGAACGAGCGTGACTTTGACGGCCTGGTCAAGGCTGTCGAGAACGGCGAGGTCGCAGCCGAGACGGACCCGCGGTGAGCCGGACGATCCGACTCACCGCGACCCGGAAATCTGTCCCCTAAGGCCAGGCTCTTATTCCTCCCAACGCGCCGTCAGCTGGTAGATGATCGTCACGTTGAGGATGATCATCAGGAACGCCCACAGCGGCGCGGCGGGAAACCAGGCGATCTGCGCCACCGCGTTGACGGAGACGAAGAAGACGGCGGCCCAGCGAGCGGCGGAAGCCGCGGCGAACAGGCCGAGCCCCGTGGCGGCGACGAGCGAGCCTAGGATCAGGTGGATCCATCCCCAGGTCGTGATGTCGGCCAGGATCACGCCCTTGCCGCCGACGAGGATGACTTCGTTGTTGAGGATCGCGGCGAGGCCGTAAAGCGCATCGAGCGAGCCGAGGATCAACATCACCGTCCCGGCGAAGACCGTCCAGCCGGTCGGTTGCCGTTCCTCGATGTCTCTCCGCGGGGTAGTGCTGGTCTCCATGGGGCTCCCTTCGTTACGGCCTACGGGCCGATTTCTTTAACTGGGTTTCAGCGCCCCCTGCCGGCTCCAGCGCTGCTTGATGAGGAAAAGATAAAACGCCGGTGTCCCCAGGGCAATCCCGCTGGCTCCATTTCTCTTCAGGCGACGAGCGCTCCCTCGGCCGACGGGGACGGGCGCGCGTCCGGCAGCCGAACCATGCGGAAGGAGTTGATCAATCCCAGCAGCCCGGCGAGGAGAGGCACGAGCAGCGCGACCTGCAGAGCCAGCGGGCGGGTGTCGGTGTTGATGTCCACTATCTCGTTCCTCGCCCGCGGTGGTTGGTGCGACAGCTGTTCTTCGAGCTGGGCGTTGCTCATCACTTCCGCGTCGTCGTCAAGCGCATCGGCGACGCGCTGCTGCTGGGCCGGCGCCAGGACCGGGCTGTCTTCGGCCTTCTTGGTGAAGGCGACGGAGAGGGTGGCGAGGAGGATGGCGCCGGCGCAGGCGAGTCCGAACGAAAGGCCGAAGGAGCCCGCCGCGGAGTTGACCCCGGCTGCCTCGCTCACCCGCTCCTCGGCGATCGGCCCCAGCGTGAAGTTGTTGAGCTGCGAGACCAGCAGGCCCAGCCCCGAGCCGGCGATCAGCAGGGGAATGACGAGGTACCAGCCCGAGTCGACCCGGGGGACGAACGGGATGAGGACGGCGACGCCCAGGGTGAGGAGCGCGAACCCCCAGCGGACGATCGTGCTCGGCCGCCGATCGCCGGCCTTCCTACCGGCGAGCAGCGCCATCCCGAACATGCTGAACGAGAGCGGAGCGATCGACAGGCCCGCCTGCAGGGCGTTGTATTCGAGCACCATCTGCAGATAGATCGGCAGGGCGATCATCATCCCGCCGAGCGCGATCTGCTGGAGCATCTGCTGGCTGACGCCGAGGCGGAAGGGCTTGGAGCGGAACAGACCGGGATCGAGGAGGGCCGGCTTGCTCTCCCGTTTGCGGCGCCGCAGCCACCAGACGAGGGTGCCCATCGCCACCACGCCGGCGACGATCAGGGCGCCGACCGCCTCGCCACCCTCCTGCCAGACGAGGATGCCGAGCACGATTCCCCCCATGCCGAGAACCGAGCGCGCGGCGCCGACCCCGTCGAGGCCGCGCGAGCCGGTGTAAGGGACGTCGCGAACCAAACCGATGTTGAGGAGAACGACGGCGATGGTCACCGCCTCCAGCCCGAATGCGACCCGCCAAGAGAGGTAGGTCGTGATGAAGCCACCGAGGAGCGGGCCGACCGCGGCGGCGATCGAGGCGGCGGCGCCGACCAGGGCGTAGACCCGGCGCTGGGCTTCGCCCTGGAAGTTGCCGTGGATGAGGGACTGCATCGCCGGCAGCAGCAGTGAGGCGCCGGTGCCGCCGACGAGCGCCCAGAAGACGATGATCGCCGTCAGGCTCTGGGCGAGCGTCATCGCCACGGCGCCGATTGCGTAGCCCACCAGTCCCAGCACGTAGGCGCGCTTGCGCCCGATCAAGTCGCCGACCTTGCCGCCGATCAGGATGAACGCCGCCGAGACCAGCGCCTCCAGGGCGATCGCCGCCTGAACCCCGCTGGCGGTGGCGTCGAGGTCGCGGATCACGGCCGAGATCGAGACGTTCATCAGCGACGTGTCGACGACGAGGACGAACATCGCCATCGCCAGCAGCAGGCCGAGCCGCCGGCTGGGCGGGGGATTTCCCTCTCCCTCGGAGCTCACCTCGATATCTGCAAAGGCCACGGGGGCGAGCGTAAACGCCGGTTGCGAGTACGGCAAGGAGGTAGGTCAACAGAAAACGCCCCGGCGGGGAACCGGGGCGCTTCTGGGGTTACTACAGGGAGGAGAGAACTGCCGGTCGCCAGGCAGAGAGCGCGATTTGGCTTGCTGATGCGGGGCGCTCTCCGGTTGTGCCCGGTTGGTTCCGGTCATTTCGGTGGCGCACTGGCGCATGACTGGCGCATGGGTCGTGGATCGGATCGGGTTGTACCCAAATCGACCCGTCGCCATTACCATGCGGAAGGATGGGTTCCGAGGACAAGCATCGAGGCGACGAGCTGCTGGCCCATGCACGGCGCTCCTTGGAAGATCACGAACGCGAGTTGCTCGACCAGCTTCTTGAGCGGGTCTGGCGCGACATTCCGCCGGGTGCGACGGTCGGTGAGGCCGGGCGCGAGATAGAAAGGGCGGCGACCGAGGATGAGGATGCGAGGGAGCTCCTCATGAGAGCGCGAACGCTAGGGCACGAGAACAACGGCTATCTGCGCGCGCACTTCATACAAGACGGAGCCCCGGCTGACAACATGGAGCCTCAGTATCAGTTCGCGCTTGCCGGAAAACCACAGGCAAGAGAGGCCCTGCAGCTGATGGAGCTGATCGGCGTCGAATTGGAGAAGCGGTTGCCAGCGGACCTCTCAATCGACGAGCGCGAAGCGCGGATAGTCGAGCTGCTCAGTGAGGACCCGCGCTTAAACGACATGGCCGTTTGGCTCGATCGTTTGTTCGGGGGCAGCCTCTCGACGCCCGACCCCGACTTATAGCCAGCGTACGCCTATCGGCTGGCCGAAGATTCCGGCCCCGGACGATGCCTGCGGCGAGCCCTTCTTCTGCTTTTCGCTTCCAGGCTTCCTCATCCTTGGTGGCCTCACCCGGTCGTGTTGGGCTCCTAGTCAAGGAGACGAAGCCTTTGCTAGGAACCGGCCGCTTCCGCGGCCATCCGGTCCCGCATGCGCTCAATCTCATCTTTCTTCTCGACGTGCTTTAGGGTCTCATCGAGCACTTCTGCGCCTTCTTGCGGCCGGCCGCGTTCCGCTAAGAATACGGCGAGGTTTCTTGCAAATGGTTCGTTGTGGGGCTCCCGCTCTACTGCAGAGCGCAGCTTTTTCTCGGCGAGGCCGTCTTCACCTCGAAAGGCTGCAATGAGCCCGTTTAGGTTGTCCAATCCCGCCATCAATACGAAATCTGGATTTGCCAGCTCCTCTGCTCGGGCGGCGCAGAACTCTGCGGCCTCTCGGTCCCTGCTACCAAGCAGCAGGTGACCTGCCCGCACCAAGGTTCCGGGGTCATCGGGGGCTAGCTCGGCAGCTTTTGAGGCTTCCGCCGCAACGTCGTCGGGCCGAATCGCCAAAAGAACCGTCGCGCAAAGCAACCGGAGTTCTGGATCTTCAGGGAATCGCGTTATTGCGTGTTCCAGGAACTCCAAAGCCTCCTCGGGGTCCCGTCCCAATTTCCGAAGCTCTCGGCCCCGGGCGATGGCCGCAGCGAGTTCCTTTCTCTTCCGCCTGTTTCTGAGACTTTTCATTCCTAGCGGTTAATTAGACCGCACCCGCCAGGACTGGGCTCCTACTCAAGGATAAGAAGTCCTTACTACGAGCCTTCTGCTTCCGCCGCCATCCGGTCCCGCATCCGCTCAATCTCATCTTTTTTCTCGACGTGCGCTAAAGCCTCGTCGAGCACTTCTGCACCTTCTTGAAGGCGGCCACGCTCTGCCAAGAATACGGCGAGGCGCCTTGCCCACGGTTCATTATCGGGTTCACTCGCAACTGCGGAACGAAGGTTCTCCTCAGCCAAGTCATCTTCCCCAGCAAGGGCTGCAAGTGAGCCTTTGAGGTTGACCAGACTTGGCATCAACGGAAAATCAGGCGGCGCCAGTTCGCTAGCCCGAGTTGCACAGGACTGCGCAGCCTCAATCTGTCCGGCAAAAAGGAGTCGATGACCTGCGCCAACGAGGATCTTAGGGTCATCAGGGCCAAGTTCGACGGCCTTGGCAGCTTCCGCTGCGACACCTTCCGGTCGAAACGGCAACAGGCTCGTGGCGTAGAGCAGCCGTATCTCTGGATCCTCAGGGAAGCGCCGGACTGCCTCTTCGAGGAACTCCAGAGTCTCTCTCTCCTTCTGTGCCACGAACAGCTTGCGGCCCTCGTCCTTGACCGCAGCAAGTTCCTTGGCCTTCTTTCTGTCTCCGATTTTCATAAGTCTTCAGGCTAGCTTAGTGGTGGTGTAAGGACTCATAGAGCAACGCGAGCAAAGCGGCTGCCTTTACTGCCTTGGCCCTGGGAGATCCGCCAGGACCAGGAGCCTGTGGATTGGTGTCAGCACCCATTCTGTCGATTTCCACTTCTTTGCGGGCTATGGTCATCTCTTGGTCTGGAACCCCGATCTCCGTTTCGTACTCCCAGGGATCGACCGGCGGTTCGAGAACCGGTTTGCAATCGCTTTCTTCTCCCGAACCTTCGTCGTTAGAGAGCGCACCCGCGATCACACCCACGAGGGCTCCGCTCGTCGCCCAGGCGAGTTCTCCGGCCCCGCCAACGACGGCTCCCGGCACGCATCCTCCCAAGGGATCGATGACCTCCCCGACACCACATCCACCGGCCGCGACTTCCCCGTAAAGCCCGCTCGGATCAGTCCAGTTCAGCGGGTTGTCAACGGCATAGGAATACGGCTGCCGCGTCAACGCCGCCAACGGGTCCCGGCTCAAGAACTGTCCCGTCCCTGGGTCATAGAACCGCGCCCGCAGGTACTGCAGCCCCGTTTCTGCGTCGGTGTATTGGCCGGCGAAGCCGAGGGGGCTGGTGGCGGTGCCGGTCTTGGCTTCGAGGCCGCCATAGGGGGTGTAGCTGGCGGTGGCGCTGGTGGCGCCGCCCGAGCCGGTGATGAGGCGGGTGGAGCCGAGCTGGTCGTGGTGGAGGTAGGTCGGTTCTTCTTTTGCGTTGATCTGCTCGATCGGCAGGCCACCGGGGCCGTAGACGTAGCTCGCTTCGCCATCGTTTAAGAGGAGCGGCAGATTGGTGCTCTCATCCCAGGCGAGGTGCCTGGTCGTCGCGCCGATCGTCTTCGCGGTCAGAAGGCCGGTGGCGTCGTAGGCGAGGGTCTCTTCGATCGCCGGGTTTTCGCCGGCTTTGGGGCGGGCGACGGAGGTGAGGTCGCCGGCCTGGTCGTAGCCGTAGGCGGTGGTGGCGACCGGCCAGGAGAACTCCTGCACCCGGTCGTTGCCGGCATCCGCGGCCCAGAGGTTGCCTTTGGCGTCGATCGCAAGCCCGCGGGGTTCGACGAATTCGCCGGGGTTGTTGCCCGGGGTGCCGATGCTCCCGAGGTAGGAGCCTTCGGGGGCAAAGCGCTGCAGGCGGTCGTTGGCGGAGTCTGAGACCCAGAGGTCGCCTTCGGAGTCGAAGGCGAGGCCCCAGGGAGCGGAGAGCTGCCCGGTCCCCGAGCCGGCGGTGCCCCATTTGCGGATGAATTCGCCGTTCGGTTTGAACTCCTGGACGCGATTGTTGCCCGTGTCGGCGACCCAGACGTTGCCGGCGGCGTCGAGGGCGAGCGCTTCGGGCGAGGAGAACTGGCCGGCTTCGCTCCCCGAGCTGCCGAAGTGGCGGATGGCGGCGCCTTCTGAAGAGAGCTCTTCGACCGTCGAGCCGTAGAGCACCCAGAGGTGCCCTTCGGGATCGAGCGCCACGTCGCGGGGTTCGGCGCCGAGGAGGCCGCCGCATTTGAAGCCTTCGAGGAATTTGCCTTCAGAGGTGAAGACCTTGACCAGCTTGTTGCCCTTGTCGGCGACGTAGAGGCGGCCGTTGGTCTGATTGACGGCGATGCCGGTCGGCGAGTTGAACTCACCGTTGGCGGTTCCGTAGGTGCCGAACTCGCGGATGAATTTGCCTTCGGCGTTGAACTCCTGGACGCGATTGTGGGCGGTGTCGGCGACCCAGAGGTTTCCTGCGTTGTCGGTGGCGACGTCATTGGGCGAAGAGAGGTTGCCGGCGCCCTGGCCCGCGCCGCCGAAGGTGCGCAGCGTTTCGGTCCCGCTTGCCTCCTGCACCCGGTTATTGCCCGTGTCGGCGATCCAGATCCGGCCTTTGGCGTCGATCGCAAGGCCGCGGGGTTCGACGAATTCGCCCGCGTTGTTGCCCGGAGTGCCGAAGCCGGCGAGGTAGGTGCCGGCGGCGGTGAAGCGCTGCAGGCGGTCGTTGGCGGAATCGGCGACCCAGAGATCGCCTTCGGAGTCGAAGGCGAGACCGCGGGGAGCGGAGAGCTTGCCGGCTTCGGTGCCCGAGGTGCCCCAGCTGCGGACGAATTCGCCGTTTGATTTGAACTCCTGGATGCGGTTATTGCCGGTGTCGGCGACCCAGACGTTGCCTTCTTTGTCGAGGGCGAGGGCTTCGGGCCCTTTGAACTGGCCCGCTTCGCTTCCTTCTTTGCCGAAGCGGCGGATGAAGGTGCCTTCTGAGCTCAGCTCTTCGACAGTTGCGCCGTCGAGGACCCAGAGGTGGCCTTCGGAGTCGATCGCCACGTCCCTGGGGCCGGCGAAGCCGAGGAACTTGCCGCCTTTGAAGGCTTCGATGAATTTGCCTTCCGAAGTGAAGACCTTGACCAGCTTGTTGCCTTCGTCGGCGACGAAGACGCGGCCGTTGGTCTGGTTGACGGCGACGGCGCTCGGCGAC
>JBQCCT010000134.1:0-10656 GCA_051961955.1 Solirubrobacterales bacterium | reverse complement strand
GAGGGTCCGAGAGAGCAGGAGCAGGGACCTGAGAACTTCGAGCCACAAACGCTGCTCGCCTTCCTTCTCGAGCGTTGGGAGCAGCGTGGCCACGGCCCCGTCAGCCGCGCTCTTGCCAGCCCGAAGCTGAGCGACGAGGTGCGGGCCCTCGTGCGAGACGTGATCGGGGAGCGACTGGTCACCCCGCTTGCCGAGGAGCTGGCGAGCCAAGGGGTGCCCAACCCCGAGCTACGAGCGGAGATGCTCATCGCCCTGACCCTCGGCGTCGCCGTCACCCGTGCCAACGGCACCCTCCCCGCCCTCGCCGGCGCCAAGCTGGAGGAGATCGTCGGCGCCCTCGACCCCTTGGCCGACGGACTTTCAAAGCCCTGAGGCCGCCTGCGCCATCGGAACGCATGGGCGCGGTTCGGTTCTAATCAATATTCTGGTTTCTTGTACCGAATATTGGGTAAACTCTCCCTGTTCCCACATCGATCCATCCCCCACCGACGCGAAAGGCGGGGAGGAGCTTCTTGAATCGATTCAAGCGCGTGACCGTCGTTTCCCTGGCCACGGTTGCCCTGAGCATGCTCCTCCCCGCCGTCGCGTCGGCCTGGGCGCCCGCGGGGTCTGCGCCGATCCATCCCGGCGTCCAGACCTTTACCGCAGGTGCCCAGTGCACTTCGAACTTCGTCTTCCAGGAAGGCTCGACCGTCTACCTTGGCCAAGCCGCCCACTGCTCAGGCACCGGCGGGCAAACCGAAACCAACGGCTGCACCAGCGGCTCACTCCCGCTCGGCACGCCCGTTGAAGTGAGCGGCGCCACCAAACCGGGCACCCTCGCTTACAACTCCTGGCTGAGCATGCAGGCCGTGGGTGAGAAAGATCCCGACACCTGCGCCTATAACGACCTCGCCCTGATCCGCCTCGACCCGACCGACGTCGGCAACGTCAACCCTTCCGTCCCCGGCTTTGGCGGCCCGACTGGCGTCGGCATGGCCGGTAGTCCCGGCTCCGCCGTCTACTCCTATGGCAACTCGGAGCTGCGACTCGGGGTCTCCCAACTGAGTCCAAAGCAGGGCATCGTGATTGAAAACGAAGGCGGCGGTTGGAGCCACATCGTCGCTACTGCCACCCCCGGCGTTCCCGGCGACTCAGGCAGCGGCTTCATGAATGAAGCCGGTCAGGCGATCGGCGTCCTCAGCACGCTGCAGATCGCCCCCCTGGCAGGGACCAATGGCGTAGGCGACCTCGGCCGGGAGCTCGCCTACGCCCACGCCCACGGCTTCCCCGAACTGCAGTTGGTGCCGGGCACTCAGTCGTTCAACCCGAACCTGGTGGAAGCGGCCCTCGGGCCTGAAAGCGCCGCTTCCAACGGACCGGAAGGCGCGCCCGAAAGCCAGGTCCCTGCAGAAAGTCAGGACTCTACCGCTCCCGCAGCTCAGCCAGCAAAGCGTCGAGGTCGAGTGGGTAGGTGCCCATCTGCACGCCGTCACCACCGGGGGGACGCGGCCACTCCTCGCGCGGTCGGTCCCAGTAGAGCTCGACGCCATTGCCGTCGGGGTCAGAAAGGTAAAGCGCCTCGCTGACGCCGTGGTCGGAGGCGCCTTCAAGCGGCCAGCCAGCCTCACTCAGCCGTCGCAGCGCATCGGCGAGGGCACGGCGCGTCGGGTAACGGATAGCGGTGTGAAAGAGCCCAGTGCTGCCTGGCGGGGGCGGCGACCCTCCTTTCGAGTGCCAGGAGTTGAGGCCGATGTGATGGTGATAGCCGCCGGCGGAGATGAAGGCCGCGTCGGCACCCCAGCGCTGCATCAGCTCGAAGCCGAGGATGCCGCAGTAGAAGTCGAGGGCACGGTCGACATCGGCGACTTTGAGGTGGACGTGACCGATGTCGACGCCGGGGTCGATCGGCTCCGGCATCCGCCCGGCGGGCACTCCTTCAGCCATCGAGCACCCCGTCGAGCGCTTCGTTGACGAGCCGGTCGGCGTCGGCGTTCTCGGCGCGGCGAACGTGGCGGATCGACCAGGAGCCGAAGCCTCGCAGCGCCCGCTTCACCTCTTCGTGCAGTTCCTTCATCCCGGCGTTTTTGACTTTGTAGCGGCCTTCGACCTGCCGCACAACCAGCTCCGAGTCGCCGATCAGCTCCAGCTCGCTCGCTCCGTGCTCGGCCGCCAGCTCGATCCCCTTCAGCAGCGCCTTGTACTCGGCGACGTTGTTGGTCGCCTCGCCGATCCTCTCCCCCACTTCCTCGATCACCTCGCCGCCGCTGCGGACGACGACGCCGATCGCCGCCGGCCCCGGGTTGCCGCGGGCGCCACCGTCGACGTTGATGGTCAGCTGACTCATCGCCTCGCCGCCGGCTCTCGGGCCAGGCGCAACCTGCCGTCCTCACCGACCGTGCCGTTCCACTGCCTGGCGGCGTGGTCAAGCTGATCGAGCTCGCGGCCCTTGTCGAGCTGGAAGACGGGGCGCAGCTCGTCGCCGATGTCGACTCCCCACTGGTACCAGGAGAGCTCCCAGGCGACGGTGATCCGCACCTCATCCGGGACCCCCGCCGAGGCACCAACCGAGACCCAGGGTGAGCCGAGCGTGCGGATGAGGCCGGTGACAGTGTGCCCGGCCTCGCTGGAGTTGAAGCGGGCAATGGCGCACTCGAAGGGAGTTGGAGCGTCGGCGTCGAGGGATGGAGACGAGCGCCGCAAGAGGCCGCGTAGGCGGGCGCGGCCTTCGTGCCCCTGCGGGCGCTCCGGCTCGGGCTCTCCTGCCTGGCGCCAGCCAAGCCGCTCGGCGCGGGCGAGGCAGAGCTCGCAGACCGGCCGCTCTTCCTCGCCCTCGACGTAGCCGTGCACCCGCTCGCCGGCGAGGATCGACCGGCCGCAGATCGCACAGGCGGTCACCGCTCAGCCCTGCTGCAAGTGGGATTTCAGCCGCATCACTGCCTTCGTGTGCAGCTGTGAGACGCGCGACTCGGTCACCCCGAGTACCTCTCCGATCTCCCGCAAGGTGAGGTTCTCGTAGTAGTAGAGGGCGACGACGAGCTGCTCGCGCTCGGGCAGTGAGCTGATCGCCTCGGTCAGGCGATCCTTGACCTCGTTGGTGGCCAGTGCCTCCTGCGGGTCGGCGGCGCCCTCGTCGGCGATCGTGTCGAGCAGCGAGACCTGGTCGCCGGAGGAGTCGGAGACGGTCCAGAGCTCGTCCAGCGCATAGACCGAGGAGTTGGCGATCTCCAGCAGCGCCGCCTGCAATTCCTCCTCGGTCATGTTGAGTTTCGCCGCCAGCTCGGCCTCGCTCGGCACCCGCTGCAGTTCGTGCTCGAGCTTGGCCTGGGCGGCTTCGATTTCACGGGCGCGGGTGCGGACCGAGCGCGGCACCCAGTCGAGTGAGCGCAGTTCGTCGATGATCGCGCCGCGGATGCGGGTCATTGCGAAGGTCTCGAACTTGATCCCTCGCTCCGGCTCGAAGCGCTCGATCGCGCCGATCAGGCCGACGAGGCCGTAGGAGATGAGGTCGGCATCTTCGACGTGGGACGGCAGCCCGGCGCCGAGGCGACCGGCGACGAACTTGACCATCGGCGAGTAGGCGACGACCAGCCGCTCACGAGCGCCCTCGTCCCCCCCGTCCTTGTAGCGGCGCCACAGGTCGCGGAGCTCCACCTCTTTTACGCCCGTTTCCACTCAGCCGATTCTATGGTCGTTTGCGGGGATTTGTCTCATGCGCGGGGGTGGCTTGCAGCGTAAGTGTCACGCAGCCGAGCAGCGTCGACTCGGGTGTAGATCTGGGTAGTGGAGATCGAAGCGTGGCCGAGCAACTCCTGAATCGTACGCAGATCGGCGCCACCCTCGAGTAAGTGAGTTGCGAAGGAATGCCTGAGTGCGTGCGGCGACACGCCGGCGGCCAACGCCGCCTCTCGGGTCCAAAGCCCGAGGCGTCGGGTGACATCGGAGCTCGAGAGGCGGCGGCCGCTCTTGGAAAGGAACAGCGCCGGCTCGCGCGGGTCGGCCACCAGCGCCCGCCTTCCCTTCTCCAGATAACGCCGCAGCGCTCGCTGTGCCGGCTCGCCGACCGGCAGCAGCCGCTCCTTCGAGCCCTTGCCGAGCACCCGCAGCTGCTCGGTCTCGAAGTCGAGCGCGCCCTCGTCGAGGTTGATGATCTCCTCGCAGCGCAGACCGCAGGAGTAGGCGAGCTCCAGCATCGCCCGGTCGCGCAGCTCCAGCGGCGTGCGGGCGGGGATCCGCTCCAGTAACGAGCGCATCTGCTCGGTAGTGAGGACGCGGGGCAGCTTTTCGGAGCGCTTCGGGCTGGAGACGAGCTCGGCCGGGTTGGCGCCGGCGCGGCCGGTGCGGACAAGGAAGCCGTAGAGGCCGCGGACCGCCGCCAGCTTGCGGGCGACCGTGGTGGTCGCGGCGCCGACGTTGGCGAGCCCAGCCGCATAACGGCGCACGTCGCGGTAGCGGACGTCCCCGGGCCCGAGCCCCTGCTCCCCCGCCCACTCGGCAAAGCCGCCGAGGTCGACCCCGTAGGCGCGCCGAGTGCGCTCGGCCGACCCACGGGCACGCAGGTCACGATCGTAGAGCGAAAGCGCTTCTTCCCAGGTCACGAGAGGTTGATTCGCGTCATCCGCCCCGCGTCCTGCGCGATCAGTCTCCGATGAAGATCGGGGTGCCTACTTCGACCAGGTCGTACAGTTCGATCACATCGGGGATCGACATGCGGACGCAGCCGTGCGATTCCGCGTGACCGAGCGACCAGGTCTCTTCGGTGCCGTGGATGCCGGCGCCTTCGAAGATCCCCATCCAGCGGGCCTTGATCGGGTCCGCCGGCCCCGGCGGGATCGTCTGCCCGGCGAGGCTGCCGGCCCAGGCCGAGTTCGGCACGTGCCACACAGGGTTTTCTTCCTTTTCCTGGATGTGGTAGAGCCCTTCCGGCGTTTCCAGGCCTTCCATGCCGACCGCGACGGTGTATTCCTTGGTCAGCTTCAGGTGCTGGAAGAGACGCAAGGTGAAAGTGCCGCGGTCGAGCGTGAGGTAAGACGGGTACTCGGCGGCGACTTCGCTCTTGGTGATTTCCGGCTTGGTCGCGTGCACTTTGGCGATGATCTTGTGCGGCGCGTTGGCGTTCAGCACCGCCGCTTTGAGGTTCTTCTCGAGCAGGTTGTCGCGCAGCTTGCGCCCGTTCTTGCCGGCGACGACTTCAAGCGAGTCCGGCGTCGGTTCGACGTCGGCATTCTGCGGTTCGCGGTCGACTTCGTCGGCGACGTGGCGAACAAAGCGATTGATCGCCGGCTGCGAGTAGGCGATGTGGGGCTTGATGCTTTCGTCGACTTCACTGCCGCTGACGTAGCGGACGAGGCGCCCGGGAAAGCCACCTTCCTGGCTCGCTTCAAGCGCTTCTTCGACGGCGCTGTCGATGTTGGCGCGGATCTTCAGCTTCGCGCCGGGCAGTTTCCAGGTCTCGCCATCGAAGGCGACGCGCAGCGAGTGGTGCAATGGCGCCAGCAGTTCGCGGCGGACCAGCGCCGCGGCTTCTTCTTCGTCGAGACCGCCGACGTCGACACCGCCGACCGTGACACCGTCGGCGATCTTGTCCTTCTGCGAGCTGTCGTAGGCATAGGCGACGGCAACCAGCGCCACCACCAGCACGGCGGCGATTACCGCCGCTATTGAAGTCTTTTTACGCATTGACTGGAGGTAGCTCCCCGTACATCGATGGCTGGGAAACAAAAAGTCTAAGCATTGGTCCGGTTCTATCGGCATGGCTGGTGGATATCTTTCGCCGGTGCGCACGAAGGACGAAGTCCGCGAAGAGGTGTGGAAGGCGATGGAGCGGGAGGGCGTCTCCCGCTTTCCGGGCGCCGAGGGGCGCATCCCGAACTTCGCCGGAGCCAGGCTGGCGGCCGAGAAGCTGGGTGGTCACAGGCTCTGGAAGCGGGCGCGGGTGATCAAGGCCAACCCCGACTCGCCGCAGACGCACGCGCGCCGGATCGCGCTCGAAGAGGGCAAGACAGTGATCATGGCGGTGCCGCGCCTGCGCGATCCACATCCGTTCCGAGTGCTGAATCCGAAGGGGCTCTCGAAAGCCGCGGTGAAAGAGGCGGCGACGATCAAGGGGGCGCTGAAGCACGGCCGTGTCGTCGCCCTCGACGACCTGCCGGAGGTCGACCTGATCCTCTGCGGCTCGGTCGCGGTCAACCTCAGCGGCGCCCGGGTCGGCAAAGGCGGCGGCTACCACGACCTCGAGTACGGGATCCTCGCCGACGCCGGCAAGATCGACAGCCACACCACCGTCGCCACCACCGTCCACCCGATCCAGATCCTGCGCCAGCACCTGATGGTGACCGCCCACGACCTTCCCGTCGACCTGATCGCGACGCCGCGCGCGGTGATCGACGTCGAGCGCCAGTACGACCGCCCCCGCGGCATCCTCTGGGACCACCTGCAACCGCCGCAGATCCGCGAGATCCCGGTGCTGGAAAGGATGGGCTATGCCTGAGCCGGAGCGCCGGCCGCTGCCCGCCTTCCCCGGTACCGATTACGGCAACCCGGACCCGGAGTGGCTGAAGATCGACTGGCGGCAGCACCTGCGCCGGGTCGACCTGCCTGGCGCCGAGGGGCTCAACTACGTCGAGATCGGCGAGGGCGAGCCGATCCTCTTCGTCCACGGCATCGCCGGCTGCTGGCGCAACTGGCTCGAGAACCTGCCCTACTTCGGCCGCGGCTACCGGGCGATCGCGCTCGACCTGCCGGGGTTCGGCGACAGCCCGATGCCTTCCTGGCCGATCTCGATGGCTGCCTACGGGCGCCTGATCCACGACTTCTGCGAGCGCCTGGGCATCGACCGCGTCGCCGCCCTCGTCGGCAACTCGATGGGTGGGTTCATCAGCACCGAGGCGGTGATCGACGAGCCGGAGCGCTTCGACCGGCTGGTGCTGATCTCCGCCGCCGGGATCAGCTTTGCCGAGTGGGAGGGCCGCCCGCTCGATGCCGCCGCCCGGATCTTCAAAGCGGCAATCCCCATGCTCAGCGGCGAACGGCGCTCCTACTGGACCCGGCCGCGTGGCCGCAAGCTCGCCTTCGGCCGGCTCTTCCGCAACCCCAACAAGCTGCGGCCGGAGCTGCTCGCCGAGCAGGTGCGGCCGGGGCTGCAGGCGCCCGGGTTCTCCGACGCGCTGGCGGCGATCTGGGGCTACGACACCCGCGAGCGCCTGCCCGAGATCGAGATCCCGACGATGGTCGTCTGGGGCCTCAGCGACCAGATCGTCCCGGTCGAGGGGGCCCTCGGGTACCACCGCCTGATCCCCCACTCGCGCCTGGAGATCTTCGAGCGCACCGGGCACCTGCCGCAGTTGGAGCGGCCGGCGCGATTCAACCCCCTGGTCGAAGAGTTCATCGAGTCCTCGCAGCCCCTGCGAGCCGCGGCGGACACCGCGGTCGGCTAGCGCAAATTCAGCGCTCGCTGATTTCGTGCCCCTATGGGGGCCAAAACTCAGCGCTCGCTGAGTTTGTCAGGTGACGGCGCCCTTCGCCGCCGAGGAGACCGTGGCGGCGTACTTGGCCATGACGCCGCGCTCATGGAGCGGCTCGGGCTGCTCGTATTCGGCGACGCGCTTTTCGATCTCCTCATCGCTGAGGGCAACGTCCAGGCGGCGGTTGTCGATGTCGACGGCGATCTCGTCACCCTCGCGGATCGCCGCGATCGGGCCGCCTTTTGCCGCCTCGGGGGCGACGTGGCCGATCATCAGCCCCCGGGTGGCGCCGGAGAAGCGGCCGTCGGTGACCATCGCCACGCTCTCGCCGAGACCCTCGCCGACGATCGCCGCCGTCACCTGCAACATCTCGCGCATCCCCGGCCCGCCGACCGGGCCCTCGTTGCGTATCACGACGATGTCGCCGGGATTGACCTTCTGCTCCTTGACGGCGCGGAAGCATTCCTCTTCGGACTCGAAGACGCGGGCGGGGCCGGTCTGCCGGCGGCGCTCGGTGCCGGCGACCTTGACCACGGAGCCTTCCGGGGCGAGGTTGCCGCGCAGGATCGCCAGGCCGCCTTCCGGCTTCAGCGGGTCCTCGACCGGGCGCACCACTTCCTGATCCGGAGCCTCGGTCGCCGCCGCGGCCTCCTCGCCGATCGTGCGGCCGGTGACCGTAATTGCGTCGCTGTGGAGGATGCCCGCTTTGGCGAGGCGCTTGAGGATCACCGGCACGCCGCCGGCGGCGTAGAGGTCGGTCGCGACGAAGCGGCCGCCAGGCTTGAGGTCGGCGAAGAGCGGCGTACCGCGGGAGATCCGCTCGAAGTCGTCCATGGTCAGCTCGATCCCGAGCTCGTGCGCGAGCGCGATCAGGTGCAGGACGCCGTTGGTCGAACCGCCCGAGGCGCAGACGCAGGCGATCGCGTTTTCCAGCGACTCGCGGGTGATGATCTTGCTCGGCCGCAGGTCCTCGGCGAGAACGTTGATCACCAGCTCGCCGATTTTCTCGGCGACGGTGGGCTTGTCGTCGCCTTCGGCCGGCACCATCGCCGAGCCGCCGGCGCTGATCCCGAGCGCCTCGAAGGCACAGGCCATCGTGTTGGCGGTGAACTGGCCGCCGCAGGCCCCGGCGCCGGGGCTGGCGACGCCCTCGAGCTCGTGCAGTTCCTCGTCGGTCATCTCGCCGGCGTTGTGGGCGCCGATCGCCTCGAAGATGTCGAGGATGGTGACGTCGCGGCCGTGCCAGTGGCCGGGGGCGATCGAGCCGCCGTAGAGCACCACCGAGGGCACGTCGAGCCGGGCAAGCGCCATCGCGCAGCCGGGGATCGTCTTGTCGCAGGCGCAGAGGGCGACGATCGCGTCGAACTGGTAGCCACGCGCCATCAACTCGATCGAGTCGGCGATCACCTCGCGGCTGATCAGCGACGCCTTCATCCCCTGGGTGCCCATCGTCACCCCGTCGGAGACGGCGACCGTGTTGAACTCCATCGGCGTCCCGCCGGCAGCGCGCACGCCCGCTTTCACGTGCTCGGCCAGACCGCGAAGGTGGAAGTTGCACGGCATCGCCTCGGTCCAGGTGTTGGCGATCCCGATCGTCGGCCGGCCGAGGTCGTCATCGTCGAACCCGATCCCCTTCATGTAGGCGCGCGCATGGGCGCGGTCGGGCCCGTCGAAAACGACCGAGGAGCGAGGACGCGGAAGCTTGGTTGCGGTCTGGCCGTTAGTACTCATGCGTCCGAAATCTACTGAGCGCGGCCGAGCGGCGAGTGGTGAGTTGTGGCCCCTATAGGGACTAAAAGTCACCAATCGTGGCCCTTGAAGGACTAAATGCCGCCAGCCGTCAATCCGAACACGTCGACCGGGCCGGCTCCCCGCCCGATCTCGCGCAGGCCGTTGTGGACCGCCTCGGACGTGATCTCGCGGGCGCCTTGCGCCGCCGCGAGCGGCTCGTGGCCGAGCGCCAAGAAGGCCGCAAGCGACGAGGAGTGCGTGCAGCCGGACCCATGCGCGGCGCCATCCGCGTGTCGCTCGCCACGGATCTCGACCACCTCGCTGCCGTCATAGAAGACATCGATCACCACCTCGCTGTGACCGCCAGTAACCACCGCGGCCTTTGCGCCCATCTCGACCAGGGCCCGTGCCATCTCCGCCTGGCCCGCCCCCTTACCCAGCCCCGTAAGCGCTCGCGCCTCCGGAATGTTCGGCGTCACCACCGCCGCCAGCGGCAGCAGCTTCTCGGCCAGAGCCACCCGCGCCTCCGCGTCCAGCAGCTCCGCCCCGCTCTCGGCGATCATCACTGGGTCGATCACCACCGGCGCATCGCCCACGTAAGAGAGCGCCTCGACCACCGCCTCCACGGTCTCGACCGTCCCCAGCATCCCGATCTTCACCGCATCGACGCCGATGTCCTCGGCCACCGCCCGCACCTGCGCCACGATCACCCGCGGCGAGATCGCCTGCACCGCCTCCACCCCCACCGTGTTCTGCGCCGTAATCGCCGTCACCGCCGTCATCCCGTGCACCCCGACCCGCGCAAACGCCTTCAGATCAGCCTGAATACCAGCCCCTCCCCCTGAGTCGGAGCCGGCAATCGAGAGGACAGCGGGGATTTGCTCGCTGCTCATGCCCGCAGCCTAGATAGTCGGTTGACCCCTCGACGCTTCGGTGGGAGGCTCGCGGTATGCGCAAAGCAGCGATCCCGATCCTTGCGCTCGCCCTCGCCCTCACCGCGGCCGCCACCTGCCTCGCCCGCGACAGCTTTCCAAGCCACACGAGCCTGGAAGCAACCAGCAGCGGGATCAGCGGCAAGATCACCTCGCCGAACCCACGCTGCCGCACCCACCGCACGTTGAGGCTGACGCTGCGAGCGCTTGAAGCCGAAGAAGCCAAATTCGACTTCCACGATCGAGTCGTCCACAGCGGTCGCCGCAGCACCTGGCATCTCTCCACCGCGATGCCCGCCGGCCGCTTCACCGTCGAGGTCTCGCTCGAAGCAAAGTCGCTCGCCAAGGGACAGGGAGCGCACGTCTGCCTGGGTGACTTCCACGAGCGCCTCTTCAACCTCAGCAGCTAGTCGGAATAGAGGATGGCGCCGGGGTGCCGGTGCGGCAGTAGTGACCCATCGCAGAGCAGGTGAGGTAGCCGAGGAGCTCGAGGCGGGCCAGGGCGGCGGCTGCGGCAGGAGCGGTGAGGCCCGTGGTGATGGCGACGGCGT
>JBQCCT010000133.1:0-6058 GCA_051961955.1 Solirubrobacterales bacterium | reverse complement strand
CGCGCATCATTTCAGCCCCGCCAGTACACGCCCCTGCATCTCCAGCATCTCGCCCCGGTCGGTCTCGTGGTCGTAACCGCACAGGTGCAGGACCCCGTGGATCACGGCCTCGGTGACGTCGGAGCAATGCTCCGGGCAGATCGCGACGTCGCCGAGCTCGCGCGGGCCGGCGACAGGTTCGAGTTCGTCGATCGGGAAAGCGAGCACGTCGGTCGGCACGTCCTTGTTCCGGTACTCACGATTTAGCTCGCGGATCCGCTCGGCGTCGACGATCTCCAGCGCCAGGTGCCCGTCATCGACGCCGGCAGCCGCCAGCGCGGCAGCGACGGCGCTGCGCAGATCGACAGGTACATCGGTCAGATCTAGTGCCGGCTCAGACAATGCGTCACGAACGCGGGGTCGGCCCGTGTTCGGCGCGCGCCTCGCGCTCGCGGGCACCGTGGGCGTCGTAGGCGGCGACGATCCGCTGCACCAGCTTGTGACGAACCACATCCTCGCCGCCAAAGCGGATGAAGGAGATGTCCTGGACGTCGCCGAGGATGTCGCTAACCGCGATCAGGCCGGAGCGCTGGTCTCGCGGCAGGTCGACCTGGGTGATGTCGCCGGTCACCACCATGCGCGAGTTGAAGCCGAGCCGGGTGAGGAACATCTTCATCTGCTCCGGGCTCGTGTTCTGGGCCTCGTCGAGAATGACGAAGGAGTCATTCAAGCTGCGACCGCGCATGAAGGCCAGCGGCGCTACCTCGATCACGTTGCGTTCGAGGTAGCCGTTGACCCGGTCGGGGTCGAGCATGTCGAAGAGGGCGTCAAAGAGCGGTCGCAGGTAGGGGTCAACCTTGGCCTGGATGTCGCCGGGGAGGAAACCGAGCCGCTCGCCGGCCTCGACCGCGGGGCGGGTGAGGATGATCCGCTGTACCTTGCGTTCGGTCAACGCCGCCGCCGCCATCGCCACCGCGAGGAAGGTCTTGCCGGTACCGGCGGGGCCGATCCCGAAGGTGATCGTGTGGCGGCGGATCGAGTCGACGTAGCGCTTCTGGTTCAGCGTCTTCGGCGCCACTTTGGTGTTGCGGTGGCGCCAGACCACGTCCTCGAGGATCTCCGCCGGGCTCTCTTCAGCGTCAAGAGCGCCGGTCACCGCTTCGATCGTCCCCGGGGCCACTTCGATCCCCTGCTCGATCAGCTCGACCATCTCGTCGACCACGACAGCTGCGGCGGCGACGTCATCGGCGTCGCCCTCCAGCGTCAGCACGTTGCCGCGCAGATGCAGGTCGGCGTCTAGGCGCCCTCGCAGCGCCCGCAGCACCGTGTCTTCCGAGCCGGCCAGCTCGGCCGCGACCGTATTGTCGAGGGTCAGCTGCCTGCGCGCCAATGCCTCAGGCACCTAGCTCCTGCCGCACTGCGGCGCTCACCCGCTTGCCGTCGGCGCGGCCGCCCACCTTTGGCATCAGCGCTGACATCACCTGACCCATCTGCCGCTGCTCGCTGGCGCCAGTCTCTTCGACCGCCGCCTGCACCAGCTGCGCCAGCTCCTCGTCGGAGAGCTGCTGGGGCAGGTAACCCTCGATCAGCTCTGCCTCGAAGCGCTCGGCGGCAGCCTGGTCGGCGCGCCCCGCCCCTTCGTAGGCCTCGGCCGCCTCGACCCGCGTCTTGCGCTCCCGCTGCAGCACCGCGATCTCGTCGCCCTTGCCGAGCTTCGCGTCCTGCTGGAGCACGTCGACGATCAGCCGCAGCGCCGCCGCCCGCTCGCGGTCGCGCGCTTTCATCGCCACCCTGACGTCGTCTTGCACCTGCTCGAGAACGCTCATCCGGCTTAAGGGTAGAGGGCCTTGTCGGGAGTGACGGCGAGACCCTTGGAGACGAGGTCGCGGACGTCAAGGCTGACGAGTTGCCAGCCATGACGACGAGCCGCTGCGACGTAGGCGACGTCATAAGAGGTGAGGCTGTGATCGACCATCAGATCCATGCCATCTTCGAGCAAGGTCGCGTCCACCCGTTGAAGGGAGTCGGCTGCCGCCGTCAGAAGAACATGGATCAGCTTTCTCGCTTCCTGTGGCTGACCGTACCTCCTGGCAATCACATCAGCCACCTCATAGAGCGTGAGATCTAGGACCGTTATCGGCCCACCCCTCCCGAGGAAGTTCCGGGCCTGAACATGCTGGGGATGCTGCGGCGTTACAGCCGCCACCCAAACGCTGGCATCGACGAGCAGCATTCAGTGAGATTCCCGATCTTCTCGGATCAGACGAACCACATCCCAAGCCTCCGGATCGTCAGCGGGAAGCTCTATGTGAATCCGATCCAGCAGCCGGTTGATCTCCTCGCGCCGATGTCCCTCGGCAGCTTGCACCTCGCGCTCGGCGAGACGCTGTAGGAAGCCGCTGCGGGTCTCGCCTACCGCCTTCGCCCGGGCGTCGAGGCGCTCCAGCAGAGCGTCGGGAATGGAGATCATCACCTTGGGTCAGGGACCGATTTCGATCCGCTCGACGTCCCCGAGGGGCATCTGCAGGAAGCGGGTGCCGACGGCGTGAAAGGCATCGGGATCGCCGGTGCAGAGGAAGTCGTAGGCGCCCTCTCCTCGGCACTCGCGAGCGAGACCCCGGCCCTCCAGCGTGCGCTGCACCGCCGCGGCAACGGCGTGGCCGCCGCTGACGAGGCGGACGTCGCGGCCGAGGATGCGCTGCAGCATCGGCGCCACCAAGGGGTAATGGGTGCAGCCGAGGATCAGGGTGTCGACTTCGGCCTCCTTCAGCGGCGCGCAGTAGGAGCGGGCCATCGTCATCGTGTCCCCGTCGAAGAGCGCGCCGTTCTGGATGAAGGAGGCGAGATCAGGGGCGGCGACCTCGATCACGTCGAGGCCGCGGCCGGCGGCTTCGAGCGCGCGCCGGTAGGCCCCGCTCGCAACCGTGTTCGGCGTCGCCAGCACACCCACCCGCGCGTTGGCGGTAATCGCCGAGGCGATCTCTGCCTGCGGCTCGACCACCGGCACCACCTCCACCCCCCGCTCGGCGGCCACCTCCCGCGCCACGTCCTCGCCGATCGAGGTCGCGGTGTTGCAGGCGATCACCAGTAGCTTGGCGCCGCGGTCGAGCAGCAGCTCGGCGATGTGGGCGATCCGCTGCCGCAACCGCACCGGGTCCTTGTCGCCATAGGGGAACATCGCCGTGTCGCCGAGATAGAGGAAGTCCTCCTGCGGCAGTGAGACGAGGCACTCGTGGAGCACGGTGAGCCCACCGACCCCCGAATCGAACATCCCCACCGGGCGGGCCAGATCGAGCTGAGCCGATGGATCGAGGCCGGGCGTCAGGGCTGGACGACCATGAAGAAGATCGCGATGACGACGATCAGCCCGGCGATTTTGCCGCCGGTCTCCAGTTTCTTGGAAATCGCTTCGTACTCGGGGCTGAGGCTGTCCCCTTGGCTGAGGTCGCGCTCGGCAAGCTCGAGCGCCTGCCGCGTCTGAGGCCGAAAGAAGCCGTGGGCCATGCCGAACAGGATGATGATCGCGATGAAGCCAACGGTCACGAACGATTTGCCGGCGGAGATTTCGGCGTCGATCAGCATGTAGATGCCGGCCAGCAGGATCACGATCAGTCCCGGACTGACGAGATAGCGGTCGATCGCCATGATCCCCCGCAGCACCGTGGGCACGCTGCGAGGAGAGCTCTCCTCGGCAACGCCGACGAAGAATGCGTAGCCAAAGGTCGGGCCGAACGTCAGCACCACCGCGAGGACGTGGATGAAGAGGCCGATGCTGAAGCCGGTGATCGTTGCCGCCAACATCGCGCACACCCTATAACTCAGGCGCGACGGAGCAGCAGCGCAGCCCAATCGCCATCCCGACGACGGTCCGCCTCGCGTAGTCCAGCCTCCCCGAACATGGCTGCGACATCGTCCAGCTCGCCTGGCAACAGTCCCGAGCAGACCATGACTGCGGGCGCTTCCGCCATTTGACGGGCTACCGCGGTGAGGATTGGTGCCGTCATGTTGGCCACGACGGTAGGCGCCAAGTCGGGCAGCCTTTCGCGGAGGTTCATGCGCTCAAGGTGAAGCTCAGTGCCGTTGACAGCTGCGTTAGCTGCTGCAGCTTTGAGGGCCGCTGGCTCGTGGTCGTAGGCGCGGATCGGGGACCAGCCGAGCTTCGATGCGGCGATGGCGAGGACGCCGGAGCCGGTGCCGAGGTCCACTAACTCTGCCCCGGCCTCCCCGGCCGCCTCCAGCTCACAGAGGAACTCGAGGCAGAGACGGGTGGTGGGATGGGCGCCGGTGCCGAAGGCCTGGCCGGGGTCGACGACGACGTCGATCACACCCTCACGGGACGGCTCCCAGGAGGGGCGCAGCCAGAGGCGATCGGCGACCAGGAGCGGCTTGTGGAAGTCGCGCCAGCGGTCGGCCCAGTCGTCCGGGATCTCGGTCGAGCTGACCTCGATCCGACCACCGGCGACGGCGGCGTCCAGGTCGCCGAGCTCCGGCAGCTCCCCCTCGCCGCCGTAGATCGCGTACTCGACGTAGCCGGGGCCGCGCTCCTCCTCGACCCCGTTCGGCGCCAGCACGGTCAACTCGGCCAGCACCAGGTCCGCCTGCTCGGGCGCGCAACGGACCGCGAGGCGGATCAACCGAACGTCCGCCGCACCCGCGAGAAGAAGCCCTCGCCGTGCTGCGGCGTCAGGTTGTCCTCCTCCAGCGTCTCGTCAAGCCGCTCGGTGAGCTCGCGCTGCTCCTCGCTGAGGTTGGCCGGGACGATGACGTTGAGGATCACCCGCTGGCTGCCGCGACGGCGGCTGCCGAGGCGCGGCAGGCCGATCCCCTTCAGCACGTACTGGTGGCCGGGCTGCGTCCCCGGCTCCACCTCGATCTCCTCCTCGCCCTCCAGCGTCGGGACCGCGACCGTCGTGCCCAGCATCGCCTCGGTGGCGGGGATCGAGACGGTGCTGAGCAGGTCGCTGCCGTCGCGCTCGAAGCGCTCGTCCTCGGCGACGCGGACCTCGACGTAGAGGTCGCCGGGCGGAGCGCCCGGGTCGCCGGCGTGGCCGGCGCCGGAGATCCGCATCCGCTGCCCGTCTTCGATCCCGGCCGGGACTTCGACCGCGCTGGTCCGACTCTGGCGCGTGCGGCCGCTGCCGCCGCAGGTCTCACATGGCGTCTCGGGCACTTTGCCGGCGCCGCCGCAGACGTCGCAGGCGGTGCTGCGGACCATCTGCCCGAACGGCGTCCGCGTCACCTGGCGCAGCTCGCCCGCCCCGCCGCAGCGCTCGCAGGTGTTAATCGGCGTCCCCGGCTCGGCGCCGTTGCCGCGACAGTGCTCGCAGGCGCCGACGGCGTCGTAGGTGACCTCGCGACGGGCGCCGGTCGCGACCTCGGCCAGCTCGATCTCCACCTCGACCCCGATGTCACCACCGGCCGCGGCCCCCCGTCCGCCGCCGAAGCCGAAGCCACTGCCGAAGAAAGCCTGGAAGATGTCGTCGATCGAGCCGAAACCGGCGCCGGGGTTGAAGCCGCCGGAGCGCAGGCCCTCCTGACCGTAGGCGTCGTAGGTGCGGCGCCTCTCGGCGTCGGAGAGGACCTCGTAGGCCTCGGCGGCTTCTTTGAACCTGTCCTCGGCGTCGGGCTCCTGATTGACGTCGGGGTGCAGTTCGCGTGCTAGGCGCCGGAACGCCTTCTTGATCTCGGCGTCGCTCGCATCCCGGCCGACGCCGAGAACCTCGTAGTAGTCGCGCGTCATCGGCTAGGAGTCGTACACGGTCTCGAAGTAGCGGGAGAGCTCGCGGGCGGCGTGGCGGACCGAGGCGATCGCGGTCGCGTAGTCCATCCGCAACGGCCCGACGACGCCGATTGCGCCGAGGTTGCGATGGCCGAGGCCGTAGTTGGCGCCGATCACGCTGACCGAGCGCAGCTCCGGCTGCGGGTTCTCACCGCCGATCCAGAAGTAGACCGAGCGCTGGTCGAGCGAGGAGCGCAGCATCTGCAACATGTCGGCGCGCCGCTCCAGCGCCGTCATCAGCTCGTCGGCGCGGGGCAGATCCGGCAGGTGTGCCTCTGAGAGCAGGTGCGAGGTGCCCTC
>JBQCCT010000132.1:0-4627 GCA_051961955.1 Solirubrobacterales bacterium | reverse complement strand
CTTCTTCGGCCGCCTCTCGCCGGGGACCGTCGACCTCTTCCACGTCTGGGGGGCGACGATCCAGCTCGGCGACGTCGCCACCGTGCTCGGGCTGGTCGCGGTGATCAACGTGATCAACCTGATCGACGGCGTCGACGGCCTTGCTGCCGGCGTCGCGGTGATCTCGGCCTTGACGCTGGCGACGATCGCCCTCTCGCTCGAACGCACCGCCGCCGGGGTGCTGGCGGCGCTGACCGCCGGTGCCGCCCTGGGCTTCCTGCGCTGGGGTTTCCCGCCGGCCAGCACCTTCATGGGGGACACCGGCTCCAACCTGCTCGGCTACCTGCTCGGCACGGTCGCCGTGCAGGGGGCGCTGAAGACGAACGCCGTCGTCGCCCTGTTCCTGCCGCTGATCATCCTCGCGGTGCCGATCCTCGACACCGGCTTCGTCGTCGCCAAGCGGCTCAAATACGGCAAACCCATCTACAAAGCCGACCGCTGGCACTTCCACCACCGGATGGCCGACATCGGCTTCTCGCAGCGGCGCACTCTGCTCTACCTCTACGGCTGGGCGGCGGTGATGTCGGGCCTCGCCCTGGCCCTGCGCTTCGTCCCCTACAGCGACAACCACGGCCACTTCAACGCGTTCTGGACCGCGGTGATGGCGGCTTGCCTGCTCGCCGCGATCGCCGCCAGTATCTACCTGGTCGAGGTGCTGGAGATCCTCAAGCTGCGCCAAACGCGCCTGCGCCAACTGGTCTCCTTGCGCCGCCAGGTCGGCAAACCCGAGCCGGCCCTCGAAGAGGTCAACGTCGCCGTCGAGCAGGAGCTGGAGACCGGCTCCTTTCCCGCCGTCGACCCAGAAACCGGCGAATTCGAGGCACTCGACAAGGGTCCAGGTGGCTGAGCGGGGCCCCCGCACCCCCAGCGCCCTCAGCTCCGTGCACAAAGCGACTGTTTCCCTGCGTCCGGCCCGAGGTTGCGGCAGCTGCCGCCAGGAAGCCACTCAGCTGTTGAGCGGGGGAGCGGTATATGTCTCCCAGACACTCAACATCGAGCCATTGGCGAGATGTGTCTGGGAGACATATACCGCTCCCCCTTCCCAAGACAGCGGTAGTGGCAACCCTCACGAAGTGGCTTCGCAAAGCCATTCGCGGGCCGGTTCGGATATAGTCGCCCGTGCGCCCGCTCTGCCCCGAGCCGGGCGCTGTTGCTCTTTTTCTGGCTTATGTCTCCTCCCAAGTACGTTGACCTACTGGCGCTGGCCGCCGCGCTGGCCGTCTTCCTGCTCGGCGGATTTCCGCTGCTCGGATACGGGGTGGCGGCTGCGGCCTGGCTGGGGCAGCGGGGGATTCAGGCGCTTGCCAACCGCCGCATGAAGCAGGAGCTGGCTGCCGGCAACCGCCAGAAGGCGATGGGCTTCATCGCCGGCAGTACCCTCGGTCGCGTCTGGTTGATGGCGACGTCGGTGCTCCTGGTCGGGATCGCCGAACGCCAGTCGGGCCTCGCCGCCGCGGTGCTGTTGCTGGCGCTGTTTACGATCTCCTTCGCGGCGCAGGGGCTCGCCTACCTCTTCGACGACCAGCCTGAGGGTCAGGGGATCGCGTGAGCGCCCACGGAGCAGTTGCGCAGGCGCCCGCCGGCGCCCGGCAGCCCGACCCTCCCAAGGGGGACGGGCTCAGCACCAAAGCCAAAGCCTTCATCGCCATCGGGATCTACCTCGCCATCGCTGCCCTGCTGTTGCTGATCTTCGGCAACGCCGGCAAGAACGAAGCGTTCAAGCCGCAGAACGAGTTCAAACTCGACCCGTGGATCTCGATCCACCTCGGCGGGGTCGACCTCAGCATCAACAAAGCCGTGCTCTATCTGCTCCTCGCCAGCGCCCTGACGATCGCGACGATGGTCTGGATCGCGCGGCGCATGTCGGTGGAGAAGCCCAACCGCGTGCAGGCCGCGGTCGAGGTCTCCTACGACCTGACGAAAAACACGATCACCGGCGGCAGCATGCAGGGCAAAACGGCATCCCGCTGGTTCCCGTTCATCGCCGCCCTCTTCTTTTGGATCTGGTTCTCGAACATGATCGGTTTCCTGCCGCTGCCGACCAACACCGAGCACGAGATCACGATCTTCGGCCTGCAGATCCCGAGCTTCGCGGTCTACGCCGCAACCGCCAACATCTCGATCCCGCTCGTGTTGACCCTGGTCGTCTGGCTCACCTACCACGTCGAAGGGGTCCGCGCCAAGGGCCTTTTCCCGTACCTGGCGAGCTGGCTGCCGCCCGGCCTCGAGGACAAGGGCGTCGGCCTCAAGGCGCTGATCTTCGTGATCGAGGCGATCTCCCACTTCGCCCGCCTGATCTCGCTCTCCGTCCGTCTTTTCGCCAACATCCTCGCCGGCCACCTGCTGCTGCTCTTCATGGGCGGCGGCCTGGCGGTCCTGCTGGGAATCGCGGCGCTGGGGGCGCTCACCTTCCCCCTTGCCTTCTTCTTCTTCATCCTCGAGGTCGGCCTGATCGCCACCCTGCAGGCATTCATCTTCTCGACGCTTAGCGCTATCTACATCGGCGGAGCGACCTCCGCCTCTCACTAGAAAAGGAGCAACGTTTCCAATGGATCTGTCCCCTGTCGCCGCCGCCGTCACCGACGAAGGCGTCAAAGGCGCCGGCAAAGCAATCGCCCTCGGCGTCGGCGCCGGCCTCGGTTCGATCGGCGCCGGTATCGGCATCGGCTTCATCTTCGGTAAGGAGATCGAGTCCGTCGCCCGCCAGCCCGAGATGAAAAGCGAGCTGGAAAGCATCCGCTGGCTCGGCTTCGCCCTGACCGAGGCCGTGGCCTTCTACACCTTCATCTTCGGCCTGATCGCGTTCTTCCTCTCGTAGGTCGATGGAGCTGCTCGGCTACATAGCGGCGCTCCCGCTCGGCAAGGAGGAAAGCGGCGGCAGCTTCCTGGTCTCCCCAGGCCTCGGCCTGATGATCTGGACGCTGGTGCTGTTCCTGGTCACGATGTGGGTGTTGAGCAAGGTCGCCTTCCCGAAAATTCAGGAAGCGCTCGACAAACGCGCGAAAACGATCAACGAGTCGATCGAAGCCGCCGAACGGCAGCGCCGCGAATCGGACGAGCTGCTGGCCGAGTACCGGGCCCGGCTCGCCGAGGCGCGGGAGCAGGCCGACGACATCATGGCCCGTGCCCGCAAGTCGGCCGAGACGGCGGAAGCCGAGGCGGCGACGGCGGGTAAGGAGAAACGGGACGAGCTGGTGGCCTCCGCGAATCGCGAGATCGAAGCGGGGACCAAGCGGGCCCTGGACGAGATCCGCCAGGAAGTCGCCAACCTGACCGTGCTCGCAACCGAGAAAGTGACCCGCAAGTCGCTCAATCCCGAGGACCAGAAACGCCTCGTCGAGGAGGCGCTCAGCGAGGTCGACTTCTCCGCGCTCTCGGGGTCGGAGAACAACTAAGTCATGGCCGACGCAGCTCGCGTATACGCCGAGGCCCTCTTCGAGGCCGGCAAGGACAAAGGCAAGCTGGACGCGCTGCAGGAGCAGCTCGGCCAGTTCGCCGATGCCGTCGACGGCAACCGCGAGCTGCAGGTCTTCTTTTTCAGCCCGTACCTCTCCTCGGCGGAGAAGGTGGAGGGGATCAAGCGGGCGATCTCGGGCGCCGAGCCTGAGCTGATCAACTTCCTCGAGCTGCTCGTCGAGAAGCACCGGATGCCGGAGATCTTCCGCATCCGGCGCGAACTGGACGAGCTCTGGAAGCGGGAGAACCGCCGGCTCGACGTCACCGTCACCAGCGCCGTCGAGCTGGACCCGGCGGTCGTCGCCCAAATCGGCCAGGAGGTCGAACGCCAGACCGGGGAGGAGGTCGACCTCGCGAGCAAGGTCGACGACGAGATCCTCGGCGGCATCGTGCTGCAGGTCGGCAACATGGTCCTGGACGCGAGCATCCGCAGTCGTCTGGAGAAACTTCGAAAGAGCGTCGCCCAAGCGGCGTAAGGAGGCAGAGAGCACCCGATGGAGATCAAGCCCGACGAGATCGCAAGCATTCTGCGAGAGCGGATCGAGGGACTGGAGACCGACAGCGCCGACCTCTCCGAGGTCGGAACGGTCCTGTCCGTCGCCGACGGCATCGCCCGCATTCACGGGCTCGACAACTGCATGGCGCTGGAGATGCTCGAGCTCGGCCACGGCGTCACCGGCCTGGCTCTGAACCTCGAGGCCGACAACGTCGGCGCCGTGCTGTTCGGCGAGTGGGACAAGATCGTCGAGGGCGACACGGTCAAACGGACCGGCCACCTGCTGGAAATCCCGGTCGGCGAGGCGCTGCTCGGCCGCATGGTCGACCCGCTCGGCCGCCCGCTCGACGACCGCGGCGAGATCGACACCGCCGAGACCCGCCCGGCCGAGTTCAAAGCCCCCGGCGTCGTCCATCGCCAGCCGGTGGTGGAACCGGTCCAGACCGGCCTGATGGCGATCGACGGGATGATCCCGATCGGCCGCGGCCAGCGAGAGCTGATCATCGGCGACCGCCAGACCGGCAAGACCGCGATCGCGATCGACACGATCATCAACAACCGCGACAAGGACATGATCTGCATCTACGTCGCGATCGGCCAGCGGATGTCGACCGTCGTCCAGCTGAAAGAGGTGCT
>JBQCCT010000131.1:0-5039 GCA_051961955.1 Solirubrobacterales bacterium | reverse complement strand
CGATCCGCCACTCGACCAGGAACCGCCGCAGCCGCTCCGCCGTCGCCCGGTCCTCGAGCTGGTCGGCCAAAACCGGCGTCACCGTCATCGTCAGGTCCCGCGCCACCTCCAGCACCGGCAGATAGGAGCGGATCACCGCGTCGAACAGCCACTCCTCGCCGAAGGGATAGGTCCCGAACCCCTCGACGTAGGGCATATGGCTGTGCAGGACGATCGCCAGGTCGCCGAAGGTGGTTGGGCCGGCGGGTCCTGTCGCCGATTTGGTGCCACCACCCCTTTCGGGGTGGTCCCCCAAATCCGCGCCACCCCCCGGCAGTGGCGCACCCCCCTCACGCATGGCAGATAGTCAGGAAATCCAGTGCCGCGTCTAAGTGTTTGTCCTTCAGGCCGAAATCTGAGCTTGAGATCGCGGGGGTGAAGCGGTTGTAGAAGGGCTTGGTCAGGCCGAGGCGCTTGTGGATCGAGTCCCAGCCGAGCTTGATCGCCAGCTCGTGAGCTCGCAGCTTGCCGGCGTGGAAGAGGCCGAGCATCTCTACCTGGCCGAAGTGCGCCTCGCAGAGCGCCCGGAACTCCTCGGCGCGGTACTCCTTCACGTGCCAGGGGTTGTCCGACTTCTCCGCCCCCGGCGGCGCCAGCGTCAGCAGGTTCGGCGTCGAGACGTAGGCGACGCCGCCCGGCGCCAGCATCGACTTGAAGTGCTCGAGGATCGCGCCGGGGTCCTGCACGTGCTCGATCGTCTGCAGGAAGACCACCGCGTCGCAGGGCTCGGCGAACGTCTCCACCAGGTCGCGCTCGAAGCGCAGGTTGGGGCGCCGGTAGCGGAGCCGCGCGTGCTCGTGCGCTTCCGGGTTGGCGTCGACGCCGACGACGCTGGCGGCACTGCGGGCGAGCACCTCGGAGCCGTAGCCCTCGCCGCAGGCCATGTCGACGACTCGCAGCCCCTCGACCCGCTCGGCGATCCATTCGTAGACGACCAGGTGGCGGCGGAACCAGTAGTTCTCCTCCGGCACGTCGGGCAGCGTCCGCTCTCCCGTCAGGGGCAGCGGCGGCACTCCGGGCGGCTGGTTGAGCTGGACGAAGTCGCGCTCCACTGCCCGGCACCGTAATAGAGTGCCCGCCCATGCCTGCCTCTCCCTCCGCCACGCCGGAGCACATCAAAGACGTCAACACCCGCTACCACGACGCCGCCGCCGAGGAGTACGACGCCAAGTGGGGCATCGACTTCGGCGAGGTCGGCCAGCGCCAGGTGCGCCAGAAGCTGGTCAAGGCGCTGGGTGGGCTGAAGGGCCGCAGCTTCGGCGACGCGCTGGAGATCGGCTCCGGCACCGGCTACTTCTCGCTCAACCTGGTCCAGCTCGGCGTGATCGAGCGGCTGACCGCGACCGACATCTCGCCCGGGATGCTGAAGCGGCTGGCCGCGACCGCCGAGGCGCTCGGGCTCGACGACGTCACCACGGTCGAGACCGAGGCCGAGGTCCTGCCCTTCGAGGACGAGAGCTTCGACCTCGTCTTCGGCCACGCCGTCCTCCACCACATTCCCGATCTCGACAAGGCCTTTGCCGAATTCCGCCGCGTCCTGCGACCCGGCGGGATGATCGCGTTCGCCGGCGAGCCCTCCCGCTACGGGGACCAGTTGGCCGCCCTCCCGAAGCGGGCCGGCCTGGCCTTGGCGCCGATCTGGCGCCGGGCGATCGGCGCCGAGCAGCGCGCCGTCGCCGAAGGCGAGCAGTCCCATGACCACTCGCTGGAGGGCGAGGTCGACGTCCACGCCTTCGCCCCCGCCGATCTGCGCCGCCTGCTCCGCGACGCCGGCTTCGAGCAGCGCCGCGTCGGCGGCGAGGAGCTCCTCTCCAACGCCTGGGGCTGGGGCCTGCGCACGGTCGAGTCCAGCGCCGAACCGGAGTCGATCCCCTTCCGCTGGCGCCGCTTCGCCTTCAACAGCTACATCGCCCTGCAGAAGGTCGACACCCGCCTGCTCGAGCCCTACCTCCCCGCCGAGCTCTTCTACAACTTGCTCGTCTCGGCTCGCAAGCCCGCCTAGCGCCGCACGCGCGCGTCGCGGTCCTTGCCTTCGCCCGGCATCCGGGCGCGGAAGAGCTTGACGCGGTAGTCGAGGCCCTTGAGGCGACGCTCGCCGACGTAGGAGTAGTCGAAGGCCTCGCCGACGGCGTCCTTGGTCGCCTCGTCGAGGACGACACTGCCGGGGCGGGCGATGTTGGTGATGCGGCTGGCCAGGTTGACCGGGCGGCCGTAGTAGTCGCCCGACTGCGGCAGCGTCGGGCCGCTGGCGATTCCCGCCCGAAGCCAGGGGAACTGCTGGCCTTCTTCCTCGGCGGCGTGGATCAGTGCCAGAGCGGCGCTGACCATCGACTCGGGGTCGGTCGCAACCAGCATCGCCTCGTCGCCGATCATCTTCACCAGCCGCACCGGCGGTTCGGCGACGGCGGTCGCCATCTCCTCCAGCCGCCCTGCGACCATCCCCAGTTCCTCGGCGGCGATTTCCTCGCCGAGGCGGGTGAACTCGACCAGGTCGGCGAAGCAGACGGTGAGGTTGACCGCTCCTCCCACCTCGCCCGAGGCGAGGTTGGTGGCGCCGATCACGTCCTGGCGGATCTGTTCCACCAGGTGCGCCTGCAACGCGTATTCGATCGTCGGGCCGACCAGAGGCAGCATGTAATCGGCCGCAGCGACGAAGCGCAGGGCGACGTCGCGCTCGGTGTCGCCGGGGCGGATCAGGGTGCGGACGATCAGCTCACGGTTGGCTTCGGCGATCCGTGCGGTCCCCATCCCGATCGTGCGAGCCACCTGCAGCAAGCCGTCTTCGGGCAGACCGGCGTCGAGGAAAGCCTTGACCCGCTGCGCCGCCTCGAGGTCGGCCTCCGTGCGGCGGCGCTCGTCCGGGTCCCCGTAGGGAACGCCGAGGGCGGAGCTGAAACGCTGCAGCACCTCGGCCTCGACGCCGGACTTCTCGGCGATCTCCCACACCGTGTAACGCGGGCCTTCGCCGGCAAGCGCCCGCTCCACCGGCAGCAGGGTGAGGCGACCGGCGGCGACCGCCTCCTTCAGCTCCTCCAGCGTGCAGCCTTCGCCCGCAAGCCGTTCGAGCAGCTCGAGCCGGGCCTTGCGGGCCTCTCCCTCGACGCCCTCGAGCAGCCCCTCGGCCGCGAAGTCGATCTGAGAACTCGCCGGCATCGAGCCCATTCAAGCGACTCCACCGGTTGCGTGGTTCCTTATGTACGACATACGTGCAAAAGGAGCCACGGAACGAATCATGCGTAGGCGACGGCGCCGCCCCGGCGGGGGTCGCCGCCGCCGCTGAGCTCGCCAGTGCGCGGGTCGCGGGCGACGGCTTGGACACCGCCGAAGAAGAGGTTGAGCGCCGGTCGCCGCAGTACCGGCACCCCACGCGCCTCGACCCGCCCCAGTGCCGCCTCGTCGATCCCCGGCTCGGCCTGGACGATCCCCTGCTCGAAGTGCAGCCGCGGAGCCTCGACCGCCGCGTCGACCGGGAAGCCCTGCTCGACCACCCGCACCACCGTCTGCAGGATCGCCGAGCGGATCCGGTTCGAGCCGGCGCTGCCGAGGGCGAGGACGATCTCGCCGTCCCGCAGCACCACGGTCGGCGCCATCATCGAAGGCACCCGCCGCCCCGGCGCGATCAGGTGGAAGCCGGCCGGGTTGAGGTCCTCCTCGCCGAGCATGTTGTTGAGGATCACCCCGGTGCCTGGCACCAGCACCCCGGAGCCGGAGCCGTTGGAGCAGGTGACGCTGGCGCAGTTGCCCTCGGCGTCGAGCACCGAGATGTGGGTGGTCGAGCCGAGCAGGTCGGCTGCGGCGAGGTCGAGCCCGGCCGGGTCGAGGAAGCCGATCTCCATCCCCTCCTCGTAGAGGGACTCGGCGAAGGCGAGGTCGCGGCGCGAGTTGGCCGCTTCCATCGCCGCGACGAGCTGCTCGGGGCCGCTCTCCAGGCCGAGGCGCTCAAGCAGTCCCAAGCAATAGGAGATGAGAATGCCGCCCGAGGACGGCGGGGGGTTGGTGAGGACTTCGGTGCCGCGGAACTCGGTCTCGATCGGCTTGCGCTCGATCGCCTCATACGAAGCGAGGTCACCGCGACCGATGATGCCACCGTTGCGGATGACGAAGTCGCTGATCGCCTGAGCCACCTCGCCTTTGTAGAAGGGCTCGGCACCCTCCTCGCCGTAGCGTTCCAGCGCCTCGGCCAGTTCCGGGAAAGCGAAGACGTCCCCCTCCCCCAGGCGCTGCCCACGCGGCGCGTAGAGCTCGCGCGCTCCCGTCATGTGTTCGTGGATCGGGGCGAGGATCTCGAGGATGTAGGCCTGCTGGCGGTTGACCGGGGCGCCGCCGCGGGCAAGGCGGACGCCAGGGTCGACCAACGCCGAGAGCGGCATCGTCCCGAACCGCTCCAGCGCATGCGCGAGGCCGGCCGCCGTCCCCGGTACCCCGCACGAGGCCGGCCCGACGTAGAACGTCTGCGTCGTCTCGGCGTCGAAGCGGACCGGCACCGGCACCAGCTCGGTCGTCCGCTCGATCTCGTCCAGCCCCGGGGCGGCGACGAAGAAGTCGATCAGGGTCGTTTCGCCACCGTCGTGGACCATCATGTGGCCGCCGGCACCGAACCCGGTCAGCGGGCTCTCGACCGCGAACGAGGCGAGTACCGCGCAGACCGCGGCATCGACCGCGTTGCCGCCCTCGCGCAGAACCTCGGCGCCGGCCTCGGCGGTCAGCGGATGGCCGGCTGCGACAACCCCTTTCATGGGGCGCCGGCTCAGCTCGGGAGGAACTCGGGGACGTCGATCCCCAGCTCGCCGCCGCGCTCCCCGGAGCGGCCGCGGCGCGGGTCGTCCTTGGTGCGGCGGATCGTCGGCTCGGCGGACCGGCGGGGCGCGGTACGGCCGTCGAAGCGGGTGGCGACGACGGTGACCCAGATCTGGTCCGAGAGCTCCTCGTCGACGTTGGCGCCGAAGATGATGGTCGCGTCGGGGTGGGCGGCCTCGCCGACCACCTTGGCGGCCTCGGAG